>JADFXK010000416.1:0-490 GCA_015233625.1 Deltaproteobacteria bacterium
TTCAGGTTGGAGGTGTAGCAATGGATCATCTTGCGGTAGATCGGGTTGACCTCGGTGCCCACGATGACCTTGCGGCGTCCTGTAATCCGGATCGCCATCATCAGGGCTTCGTACAGGGCCGTCCCGCCGTCATAAATGGAGGCATTGGCCACCTCCATCCCGGTCAGCCGGCAGATGGCCGATTGATACTCGTAGATAGCCTGCAGGTTGCCCTGGGCGGCTTCGGGTTGATAGGGCGTGTAAGAGGTATAGAACTCACTTCGGGAAATAATTGCCTTAACCGCTGCGGGGATAAAGTGGTCATAGAATCCCGCTCCAATGAAGTTGATCAAATGGGAGGCGTTCTTGTCGGCTAACCGGGCCAGGCGGCGCCTGACGTCGAATTCCGACAAACCAGGAGGCAAGTCGAAGGAGCCGGGCGAATATTCGGCTGGGATATCGGCAAAGAGATCGTCGAGGGTGGGCACTCCGATCAGCCTGAGCATCTCCT
>JADFXK010000416.1:649-3777 GCA_015233625.1 Deltaproteobacteria bacterium
GTGAAGGTGGCAGAAAAAAAGATGATGCCGATAATCTTGCCGGGTTGAAGAAACAAGTTATAACATCAAGAGGCAGCTTCGTGTCATCTTAACCTGGCGACGTCCACAAGGTTAGGCTTTGTTGAAAATCGATTTTTGTTGTTGACATCTTTTTCGGATATAACTATAAGAAAAACTTTCGCATTAACGACTGACCAAACAGGCGATCCGGCCAGACCGTTATTGGAGGTCAAAAGCCGGTCGCGGCCCGGTAAAGATTATTAGAGGAGTGTCCCTTGAAGGGTTCGATAAAAATTGATCGGGAGCAATGTAAGGGCTGTGGCTTATGCACGGCCGCCTGTCCCAAGAAAATAATTGTGTTTTCGGACAAGTTAAACAAGAAAGGGTATTATCCGGCCAGTTGCGACGGGCAAGAGGCTAAGGAAGGCAACACGGCCGAATGCACTGGATGCGCCTTATGCGCCATTGTATGTCCGGATATCGCCATTGAGGTTTATCGTGAATAAAAAACTAATGCGGGGCAGTCACGTGGTCGCGGAAGCGGCTATCAGGGCGGGATGTCGGTATTATTTCGGCTATCCCATCACTCCTCAAAATGAGCTGCCCGAATACATGTCCGGCGCTTTACCAAAAGTGGGCGGCGTCTTCATCCAGGCCGAGAGCGAACTGGCCGCCATAAATATGGTCATTGGGGCGTCCATGGCCGGCAAGCGGGTGATGACTTCATCATCCAGCCCCGGGATCAGCCTGAAGCAAGAAGGCATCTCCTATTTGGCCGCTCAGGAACTGCCCGCCGTGGTGGTCAACATGATTCGGGGCGGGCCTGGACTGGGCAATATCGCCCCGGCCCAGAGCGATTACTTTCAGGCGACGCGGGGCGGGGGGGCACGGTGATTACCGAAATATCGTGCTGGCTCCGGCGTCTGGCCAGGAAATGGCCGACCTGACCCGGCGGGCCTTTGAGTTGGCGGATTATTATCGGACACCGGTGATGATTTTAGGCGACGGCATGATGGGTCAGATGATGGAGCCGGTGGTTTTTCCGGAGATGATCAATCCAGACACGTTGCCGGAGAAGGACTGGGCCTTAGGCGGAGCCAGCGGTCGGCCTAGCCGGATCATCAGGTCGTTGTTGTTGGATCCGGCGGTGGAAGAAGAGCACAACTGGAAGCTGGCCCGGAAGTATGAGATGATCACTAGAAAAGAGGTAGACTATGAGTCTTATCTCTTAGATGACGCCAACCTGGTCATGGTCGCCTACGGTACGGCGGCCCGGATCGCCAAAGGAGCCATCAACATGGTCCGGGAAGCGGGTTTAAAGGTCGGGATGCTGCGTCCCCGGACCCTATGGCCGTTCCCGTCGAAAGTGTTAAATGACATCGGCCGGGTGGTCCGCCATGTCCTGGTCTTTGAAATGAGCACCGGCCAGATGATCGAAGATGTCCGGCTAGCCCTTGAGGGCCGGAGTAATGTCCATTTTTATGGACGCCCCGGCGGCATCATCCCCAACCCGGAAGAGGTGGCCAGGGTCATTTCCAGCCATTATCTCAGGTTTGATATCGCCAAGTAGCCCGGCTCACGACGGAGCTGCCGATACCGGATGTGGTCTTCAAACGGGATTCACCGCCAAGGAGTCATTACGTGAAACAGGTATTTAAAAAGCCCAGGTTAATCAAACCCAATACATTCCACTATTGCCCCGGTTGCGGCCATAGCATCATTCACCGGCTGATCGCCGAGATACTAGAAGAGCTTGATTTGGCTGAGATCGCCATTTGCGTGCCGCCGGCCGGATGCGCGGTTTTGGCCTACAACTACCTGGATATCGATATGGGTGAAGCCGCCCACGGTCGGGCTGCCGCGGTGGCCACCGGTCTGAAACGGGCCTTGCCGGACAAATTCGTGATTACCTACCAGGGTGATGGAGATATTGCAGCCATCGGCACGGCCGAGAGTATCCACGCGGCCAACCGGGGTGAACAGGTCAGCACGATTTTTGTCAACAACGCCGTTTACGGTATGACCGGCGGTCAGATGGCCCCGACGACACTGCTGGGTCAGAATACGACCACTACTCCGGGCGGCCGGGTGGCCTCAATTCATGGCAACCCCTTGGACCTGTCGGAAATGATGGCCATCGCCAAGGGGAGTGTCTACATCGAACGCACCGCCGTCAACAATGCCAAAAATATCATCAAAACCAAGAAGGCCATCACCAAGGCCTTTAAGGTCCAGATCGACGGCCTGGGGTTTTCGATGGTGGAGATTCTATCCCCCTGTCCCACTAATTGGAAAATGAGCCCCATCGATGCCTGCAAATGGGTGGATGAATACATGACCAAGATATTCCCGCTCAAGGTGATTAAGGACTTGACGGATACGGGTAAAAAAGATGCTGATTAAGACAATTTTTTCCGGCTTTGGGGGCCAGGGTGTGTTAATGATGGGTTACATTTTGGCCGTATCGGGCATGAACGAAGACAAACACGTGACCTACCTCCCCGCATACGGGGCCGAGGTACGTGGCGGCACTGCTAATTGCACCGTGGTCATTTCCGATAAGGAAATTGCCTCGCCGGTGGCTTCAATCCCGGACTATGTGGTGGCCATGAACATCCCGTCATTTTCAAAGTACCAGAATATGGTGGCCAACGGTGGCACCATGCTCTATAACGCCGACCTGGTCGAAGCCCTTCCTGATCGGAATGACATAATCTACATTCCGGTCCCGGCCAATTCCCTGGCCCACCAGGCCGGAAGCGACCGGAGCGCCAATATGGTCATGCTGGGGGCGCTGGCCCGATTGTCTCAAGCCGTGGATTTGGAGACGATCCACCGGTCCCTGGTGGAAGGGGTGGACGAAAGTAAAAAGAAGTTCGCCGCGCTCAACTGGACCTGCCTGCAACTGGGCGCGAAGCACATCGATGAAAGGGAAACTAGATGAATATCACCCAATTGACCATGCTCCTTCCCAATGACCCGGGGGCTTTGTCCAAGGTGAGTGAAATCTTGGGCGAAAATGGAATAAATATTATAGCCTTGACCGTGGCTGATCTAGGCGACATCGGTCGGCTCAGGTTTATCGCCAATGACCCGGACAGGGCTTTCAACGTGTTGCGGACGGCCGG
>JADFXK010000417.1 GCA_015233625.1 Deltaproteobacteria bacterium
TAGTTTTTGGAGGAGCCCACTAACCGAAAGGCTCAACATGTCATTGATGTCATGTTATTCAGAACACCTCTGGGTTAAGGTCCTGACAGCTCTGTCCGTCGTGATTGTGGCTGTCATGGGGGTACTTATTGTACTCAACTTGCTCAGTATGAAGTCCGTGTTTCGGGAACAAGTCAGGCATCAATCTGAGATGTTATCGGAGTCCATCGAAGGCAGTATCGAGGACGCCTTGTCGATAGGCAATAACGAAATAGTCACACAACAATTTAAGCGGGTAAAGGTCCGAGTCCCCGACGTGGATGTGGCGGTGTATGGACCTGACCTGGTGGTCAGGTTTGCCACAGATCCGGTTCTGATTGGAAAACCCCTGGTCAGCCTGATCATCGACCAGAGGGTCGTCGAGGGGATCGGCCGGGAACTAGCCTCCGGAAAAGGGTCCAATAAGGTCCTGGAACAAGACGTGGCTGGCCGGCCTTACCTCGACATTGTGCGGCCCATCGCCAATGATGGCCGGTGCTACCATTGTCATGGCAAGTCACGGAATATCTTGGGCGGGATTGTGGTCCGGGCGTCTACCGACCGGCTGGCCCGATCCATTGTCCGGGCCCGAAACCTCAATCTCATCATCGGAGGGCTGGGGCTGGGCCTTGTCATTTTATTGATTTACTATTTGTTTCAGCGGCTGGTCAATCGGCCTCTCCATAACCTGCAAACGGTCACGAACAAAATAAAGGCCGGTGATTTCACTCACACGCTCAAAATTAACGGCTCAGATGAACTTAGCCGGATGTGCGCCGGAACTAATGAAGTCAGCGAAAATCTCCGTCGCATGATCCAAGATGTGGGGCAGGTCAGCCGGACCCTGGCCGACAGGTCAGTTGAACTGGCTGACATATCAGAGAAAATGTCCTCCGGGGCGAAGGCTACCGTCCACAAATCCAACTTCGTGGCCACGGCGACCAAACAGATGAGCGCCAATGTCGCTTCGATCGTCCGCGCCACCGATCATTCTACAACTAATGCTGCCCTGGTCGCAACCGCTTCCGCAGAGATGACCGGGACCATCACCGACATTGCCGCCAGTGCTGATCAAGCGAGCAAAATGACAGAAGAGACCGTCTCCGAAGTGAAACGGGCCTATGAAAAGGTCGGCCAGTTGGGCCGCTCGGCTGCAGAGATTACCAAAGTCACTCGAACCATCACTGACATCTCTGAGGCCACCAAGCTCCTGGCCTTGAATGCCACCATTGAGGCGTCGCGCGCCGGTGAGGCGGGAAAAGGATTCGCCGTGGTGGCCAATGAGGTTAAAATCCTGGCCCGGCAGACCGCCGCCGCGACCGAAGAAATCAAATGTGAAATTGACGCCATCCAGGAAGACACGGCCGTAACGGTCAAAGACATCACGAAGATCTTGGACGCGATCAACGAACTCAACCAGAAGGTCTCCCTGATCGCTGCGTCCGTTGATAAGCAGTCGGGCATGACCAATGACATCGCCCAGAACGTTGTCCAGGTCTCTCAAGGCATTGGTCAAGTCAGTGGTGATATATCTCAGTTAGCTGAAGCCGCCACCGAAACCGCCGATAAGATCTCCGAAGTTCACCAAGCCGCCCAAGACCTGTTTAGCGATTCTTCCCAAGTCAAAACCACGGCCTCGGAGTTATCCCACCTGGCCGAAAAACTTCAAACCATGGTTGCGATTTTCAAAGTGTAGTTCTCCCCTTAAGCAGATATCCGTCTAAGTTGTTCCAGTTGACTAATTCGCGTTTTTTATCCCCTTAGGCCGTGGTGGCCACGATGTCCCGCTTCCAAGACCTGTGAGCAAAGGAATACGATTTATGGTTTGGGATGTCAACGCGAAAGACTGGGATCCGCCGGCTAATCGCTGGTGGCCGCGTGACAGGATAAACTTTACTTTTTGTGCCGGTTATGAGAACATATAAGCCATTAGTCGACATTTAGAACAGATAACATGTCGAGGCCTCAAGGGGATGAATACCTTCGGGCCGTGGCCCAATATCTGTTATGCACGGATAAACTAACCCGAACGGACTTGAGTAATTTTCTAGACCGGGCCACCGCCGGTCGAGGAGTCGACATTATGCCGACTATCGCTGAGACATTCATTGCAGAAGGAGTTCAACGAAGTGTCCCTCAGAACCTTCCACCCGCAGGAGGTTGAACATGAACCAGCGAATGATGATACTATGCTGCACATTATTCCTGATTATCTGGGGCCAATCTGCTTCTTTGGCCGAAGCCTGGCGTCAGGCGTTTAATTCTAATCCACCTGCCTCGCCGGTTAAGCTTATCTTCATTCATCACTCCACGGGTGAGAACTGGCTAACCGATGATAAAGGTGGCCTGGGCTTGACCCTGAATAAAAACAATTACTTTGTGAGCGACACCAATTATGGCTGGGGCCCGGAAGGGATCGGAGACCGGACCGATATCGGCAACTGGTGGGAATGGTTTAACGGCCCCGCTAGCAGTACCTACCTGGCGGCTCTATATCAAGAAAGCAACCAGAGTGGTGACTTTTATTCACGACTGGGCACGGACCCAGGAGGTGAAAACAATGTCATTATGTTTAAATCGTGCTTTCCTAATTCCTACTTGAGCGGCCAACCCAGTGATCCGGCTACTACCGGGGCCAATCCTCTTCGGGGGCAGGATGCCTCGTCCGAGTACATGACTGTCGCCAATGCCAAAGGCATATACAACGATTTGTTAAAATATTTCGCCGCCCGGCAAGATAAGCTGTTTATCCTGATTACTTCTCCGCCCCAGGTGGCCAATGACACCGATGCGGCCCATGCGGCCAATGCCCGTGGCCTGAGCAACTGGCTGGCCAAGGACTGGCTACGCGGCTACGCCTATCGTAATGTGGCCGTCTTCGATTTCTACAATGTGTTGACCAGCAACGGCGGCAGCACCAATACTACGGACCTGGGCCTAGACGCCGGCAATCATCATCGGTTCCGTAATGGGGCTATCCAGCATGTCCAAAGCGTCGCCAACAACATGGCCGCTTACCCTTCCGACGAATGGGACAGTCATCCCAATCCCGTCGGGAATGTCAAAGCCACGGCTGAATATATCGACCTTTTGAATATCTATTACAATTGCTATAAGGGAACCGGAGATTGCCCTGGGGCGTCGGGTTTCAAGGTCGATGGGGTGTGGAAGATGACCGGGGGCGAATCTGTATATTTTCAGACCTACCAGACAGGTGAGGCCATTTGCCTGGTCTCCAAAGACGGAAAAACCATCACCGCGTACTATGCCTCTAAAATGACCGGGATGGTTTTTGAAGGCGGCGACATCCCCACCAGCGGTCGGTCCTCTATGCTCCGCCTGACCTTCTCCTCCGCCTCCCAGGCCACCGGAATCAGGACAAACGTGTCCACCGGGCAACAGGATAATCTGACCCTGGGTATGGACAGCACCGCCTCGGTCAACACCGTTTCCGATGGCATCTGGCAAGCCACGGCCGACCGGAGCCAAAACTTCTACCTTCAGCGCTACACCAACGGAGGGGCGATCCTGCTCTTGAGTAATGACGCCCAGACCTGTGAAGTCTTCTATGACCCGGCCGCCACACCGAATCACATCGCCGGCACCGGGATGTTTACTGCTCAGCCGGTCTCGATTGACTTCACCATCACCAATAGCACTACCGGGATCATAGTTCGGAAACCAGGCAGCGGTTCAGCCTCCACCTGGCCGGTGACCAGGTTTAGTACCGCCGCCGCGGATGTCAATTGACGGGAT
>JADFXK010000418.1 GCA_015233625.1 Deltaproteobacteria bacterium
CTAACGAAAGGAAATATCAACTCAATGAGATCATTAATAATTTTCTTTATCATGGTTATCGCGGCCCCTTGCTTTGCCGGTGATTCCGGCTACCACCTTATCAAGCGGCTTCAAGTTGGCGGCGAAGGGGGCTGGGACTATCTCACGGTGGATGCAGCAGCCCGACGTCTGTACATCTCTCGCAGTACCCATGTCATGGTAATTGACCTTGATACTGATCAGGTCGTGGGCGATATCCCAGACACTCCAGGAGTTCACGGCATTGCGGTGGCACCCGAATTTAATCGTGGCTATACCAGCAACGGCAAGGCTGACACGGCAACTATCTTTGACTTGAAGACGTTGAAAATTCTGGGCACAGTTAAGACCGGCGCTAATCCGGATGCGATCCTTTATGACCCGGCCTCGAAAAAAGTTTTTACCTTTAACGGTAAAAGTAAAGACGCGACAGTATTTGACGCCGTTTCAGGCCAGGTCGGGAAAACAATTCCTATCGGCGGGAAACCTGAATTCTCAGCCACAGACGAGAAGGGAAAGATTTACGTCAATATCGAGGACACCAATGAGGTCGTGGAAATCGACAGCCTCAAATTCCAGTTATCTCGAAGATGGTCATTGAACCCTTGCCAAGAACCTACCGGCATGGGACTGGATGTGGAACACAGAGTGTTTTCAGGTTGCCACAACAAGATCATGACGATTTTAGACACCAGGGCACAGAAAGTAATTGCCAGAATGCCAATTGGTGAAAAAGTTGATGGCAACGGATTTGACCCGGCGACAGGACTGGCTTTTAGCGCCAACGGGGACGGCACCCTGACGGTAGTCCGAGAATCTTCTCCAGGCAAGTTTGAAGTCGTGGACAATGTGGCCACGCAACGTGGGTCACGCACAATGGCGATTGACCCCAAAACTCACCATATCTATTTGCCTGGGGCCCAGTTTGAACAGCCAACCGCGCCTGTCCCGGTGGGTGCTAAACAGAGACCGGTGATGGTCAAAGGGAGCTTTGAAGTTCTGGTAGTTGGAAAATAGGCCGGAATTGTCGGTTTAAAAACTATGGGGAGCCGCTGATACCTGAATTGGGGTGATTGGCGGCTTTTTTTGTTCAAGCGCTCGAACTAAGTAGTGGTAGTCCCAACGGGAATCGAACCCGTGTCTACGGCGTGAGAGGCCGTTATCCTAACCGCTAGACGATGGGACCAGGGTGAGGCAGAAGTTTGGCTGGGTTTTCTATGGATGTGAGGGCCTGAAAAAGTCCCCCATTGTCACAAAGAAGCTATTTATAGACCATGGATGAGTCGATGTCAAGAAGTTTTTCGGGGCACCCAGGGTAACCGCGCGAATTTTTTTAGGAGCGATATACTCTATCATAGACTGGGCCTTTAGTCTTTAAGAGGATCCTGGAGTTACCCCAAGCCAACTAAATATTGCCTGTCTTCCATGAGATCAGACTTGATTTTTGTTTGGGGCAATGATTGAATAGGTTGGCCAGGACGTCGGCATTCAGCTTTGCCGAAGGACCTGGTTTAACCCTGGAGGATAATTCTAATGGACCATATTGACTGGCTAAACAAGAATTGTAATGGGAAAGTGGTCAGTTCTGAACAGGCCATGTCCAAGATAAAGAAGGGCAGCCGGGTGTTTATCGGGACCGGTTGTGGTGAGCCCCAACATCTCATCAGGGCCATGGTGGGCGATCTTAGCCTGCAGGACATCTTGATTTACCAGATGCTGTCATTGACGCTGGCCGAATACGTCAACGACCCAGCCTTTCTCAGCCGTTTTTCGCTCAAGCTCTTCTTTATCAGCTCGGCCATGCGCAAAGCGGCTTTTGAGGGCAAGATAGACTACGTTCCCGCCTACCTTTCTCAAATCCCGGAACTTTTTGCCAATAAAACCATCGGCCTGGATGTGGCTCTAGTTCAGGTGAGTCCGCCGGACCAGTTCGGCTATTGCAGTTTGGGTATCTCGGTGGACATCACCCGGTCCGGCATGGAAAATTCCAGGCTGGTCATCGCCCAGGTCAATCCCAGAATGCCCAGGACATTGGGGGACAGCTTCGTTCACATCGATGAATTTGATTACCTGGTCGTTCATGAAGAACCCATCTTAGAAGCTCTGACCAGAATTGCGGACAGCCCAATCGTTCAGCGGATCAGCCATTACGTATCACAACTGGTCAACGACGAGGCGACCCTCCAGATCGGGTTTGGGCAGCTCCCCCACGCGATTCTGAAATTTCTCGATACCAAGAAAGACCTGGGTATACATACTCAGGTGATCACCGATGGCTTTTTACCGCTTTTTGAGAAAAGAGTCATCACCAACAAGAAAAAGTCCCTGCTGCCCGGGAAAGTGGTCGCGTCCCTGTGCATGGGATCTCGACAACTCTACGACTACATTGACAATAATCCGATGTTCTGCTTCCTGGGGTCCGAAATCGTGAGCGACCCGACCAACATTGCCCGGAATGACAATCTAATTTCCATAAGTTCCGCGCTGGAAGTTGACCTCACCGGGCAGGTGTGCTCCGACTCCATTGGATACCTGTTCTACAGCGGGATAGGAGATCAGGTTGACTTTCTCCGGGGGAGCGCCATGTCTAAAGGTGGGTTTTCCATCATCGCCTTGCCTTCAACCGCGCAGAATGAAAAAATGTCGCGCATCGTGGCTAACCTCAGTGAGGGAGCCGGTGTAGCCACCACGCGGGGTGATGTCAATTTCGTGGTCACCGAATACGGCATCGCCGAGCTCAAGGGGAAAAGCATTTATCAGCGGGTCATGGAACTGGCCCAAATCGCTCACCCCAAATTTCGGGAGGGGTTGATCGATGAGGCTAAGAAACATCACTATGTCTTTTCGGACCAGTTCCCGCCCCACCAGGAAGACCTTCTCTTTCTTGAAGGTTATAAAAAGACTGTTCAACTCAGAAATGGGAAGACCATCGAGTTTCGCCCCTTATTACCTTCGGATGAGTTTGCCTTTCGGAATTTCTTTTATTCACTCCAGGCTGAAACCATTTATTACCGGTTCTTCTACCATCGCCGGCTTTTTCCCCACAAAGCCATCCAGGAGGAATGGGCCAACGTGGACTACCGAAAGAACATGTCCATTATCGGTCTCACTTCCAGCGGCGGGCACAAGGAAATCATGGCCATTGGCTCGTATGCTCAGACCGAGCACGACAGATCCGAGATCGGCCTGATGGTCTCAGAGGATTTTCAGGGCCAGGGAGTCGGTTCTCATCTCTTGGAAGTCTTAGAAAAAATCGCCAGGGAGAATGATTATAAGGGATTTATCGCCCACGTAATGAAGGGGAATGTTAGCATGATCCATGTCTTCAAAAAACGATATCCCAATTTAAAAATAGAACCATGGGACAACGAGGTGGCCATTCAGATGGACTTTGAGGAGAAGGATTTGCTGGAATGACTCGCCCCAGCAGGTCGGGTGGCAACAACGGACTGCCGCCATCGGCCTGATGGAGCTTTTATAATTTTGGTTCAAAAAGGGGGCGTATTTTCACCCGAATTCTGGGAAGAGCCGCTTCAGGCCCGCTTCCCGATGGAAAAGGCCTGCCCAAGACAGGGTCCAACGCCGTGATAGGCGCTGACGCCGGGAGCATACACGATCGGCCGGGCTCTCTCGATATCGGGCAGCCCTTGCTCATTCAGCACGGCTTCATCGGCCTTGACATCCACGATCTCACCGATGAACTGGGTATGGAGGCCGATTTCAAAAGAGTGGAGTAATCGGCACTCCACAATCA
>JADFXK010000419.1 GCA_015233625.1 Deltaproteobacteria bacterium
GCTCACTCTTTGGGCTTGCCAACCCAGACGTTCTTTAAAGGCGGACTCTAATCTTTTAATCTCTTTCATGGCGCTACTCCGTTCAAAAGGGTGATAGCGCATAAGAGCATAGTTATCTTATAAAGTCCAGTACTAATATGTAGATAACATGGAAAAATTGCTTAAAGATATGAAGGATTATATAAACAACTAGCTAATATAACAAAAAATATATATTCACATCTCAACTTTTTGTCCCGTACAGAGAAGATTAACAGGAGTTATGGACCATGATAATCCTGTTGATCCTGTTAATCCTGTCAAAAAAAGAGGTGGCCGGGAATGCAAAATTAAAATTGCTGATAAAGTGCGTACTTAAGGCAGGGAGTCGATATGGCGCTCTAACTTTGATGCTTCCGGGAACGATTTGCCTGTAACCAAAAAAGTTGATATGATTTTGGACCACCAGAGCCATTTCCATCATTCTGGTGTTCGGAACCGTTCGAGTGGATTGAACCGCAAGTTTTGTTCCAGACGAAGCGGTTTTTTAATTGACTTGAACCTCCTTTACAAAGTAAGATCAATAAGTTTTCATTCACCTCTTACGCTGGAGTGCTGCGCCATGACCCTCACCAAATCCTTATGGCCGGACAGGATGACGGCGGGAAAGGCTTTGCTGACTATTTGTTCAGTGCAGCCGTAGGGGAAACGCTCCAGGAACTGCGCCAGACCAGGAACAAGACTGATGGGCAAGGTGGATACCGACGCCTCGACAGTGGCGAATTCCTTATACAGGTTACGGGGTTGCGCCACCTGTTTCTCACCCTGTTCGGCGTATCCGCTGAGCAGGACCGTCATGCTCGGCATAGGTGGGCGCACACTGAGCGTCTCTACTTCCTTTACGGGTTTGCCGCCGGCCGCGGTGGCCGTGAACGTAAGAGAAGCCCCGCCCAGGATATCTTTGGCCTTCACTCGCACCTGCACCTTGACCTCCCGGCCTTCGGCAACCGTCAGCTCGTTTTCTCCGCCTTCAAGCACCTCCAGATGCTCGGATGGCGTGACTACCAGCTTCATTCCGGCGGATTTGCCGGATCCCGAGATATTGTTGGCCAGGCTCAGGCCGACGGTGAATTCGTCGCCGGGCGCAGCAAAGGTGGGAACATTTGGCGAAATAATGATATCGCCCTGCACAAAGGTCTTGTTTTCTGCTTTTCCCATCGCTTGAGCCGAAACAGCCACCGCCATCACGCGTAAACTGCCGTTGAAATAATCGGGGATGGCATAGCGAACTTGTCGCTGAGTTTCGTCGGCATCGATAATCCCCGACCAGAAAACGGCCGGGGCCTGAGTCTTGCGCTTAAAGGGATTCAGATTTTTCCCAAAGTCGGCTCCGCCATCACCACCGGTCGCCGACAAGGCCTGCATGATAGAATATTCAGGCATTAACAGGTCGAGAATCTGCGAGGTCTCGACCTGCAACGCCCGGCGGTTGACATAATAGTCCAAAGGGTCGGGCGTTTTATACCGCGAGTATTGCAAAATGCCTTCATCCACGGCGTAGATGACAATTTTGCCCGGCCCCTTGGTCTTATACTGAATGACCAGGGTTTCGCCGGGTTTGGCCTTTTCCGGCACGGTTAATTTGATCTGGCTGTCAATGGATTCAGTGCTGACAAAGAATGGTTCGACATGATAGGCCAGCGGTGTGGTGTATATTTCCTTCGATTCCAGAGACCGCACGAATTGCACATTCACGAAGCCTTTGCCGGTAAAACCATTGGGGATGGCCATCGTCTGGACCGAACTGGTTGAGGTCGTCTTGAACCACTTGAAAGCCAAAACCTTATCTGTCTCCAGAGTGATCAGTCCGGTACCAGTAAAAGGCGAGATGATATTCATCTTGATCGTATCGGCGACAGCATACTGATGTTTGTCGAGGGTCAGGGTAAGCTGGGCCTCCTTACGGGAATGCCCCAGTAAATTCCCTTCGCCGACGATGGTATACGCGATCCGATGCAAGACCCGCCCGTTCTCATCCGAGAGAATGAGCACATAGCTGCCTGGGGTTGTACTGTCGAGCGTATAGCCGGCTCCCTTGGCGGGGATGCCATAGCTCTTGGTGGCCGTTATGGATTCTTTCAGGATGGAGCGGTATTGATAGGCCCCCTGCTCGTTCTTGATCAGCGACGGGACAGAGATCACCCGCGCAATTTGCAGCTTTAAATTTTTGGCATCAATAGGCACCCGATCAGGGTTGACCGCGATAAACTGAACGCCACGTTCTTCTTTTTTGTTGATGTAGCCCAGGTTTCCTTCGGACTTCATCCCGACGACATAAGGAAGTGATGACACCAGAACGGTGCCGGCCGTATGGACACTGCGCCCGGAGTCCTGGGCGAATCCCTCGGCGTCAAAGGTCATGCGGTAGGTTGAATTGCCGAACTGGGAGAGTTGGAGATTAAAGGAGGCCTGGCCGTCACTGTCCGTTTGGGCTTCGCCAACTGGCTGCTCATAGGATTTCCCGGCTTTCAGGGCGTCGAAGAACTGATAATCGGCGAACTCCTTGAAGCTGAATCCGCCCGGCTGGATGCTTATGTCCGCCTTCACGCGATGATCGACGGCGGGTGCGCCGTAGAGATGCTGCAGGCTTACGGTTGCCTTCAGCCCTTCTGGCAACAACCAGCCCTTGGGCAGAGGTTTGTTGAACGCCGAGGCAATCTTCAGCGTATCGGGCAGGAATTCCTCCACCCGCACAGAGGTACTTCCCAATTGGGTTCCCTTGTTTCCGTCGGCAATAATATACAGGCGAACGGTATAAACACCGGTCGGCGAATGATCGTGGGTGGAGAAACCGTACTCGGCGAAGCCGACGGCATTCATCTTGATGACCGGTTTATCAACCACCTGCCCTCGCGGGTTGGTCACCTCCAGTTGCAGGGGAACACCTGCCAGATTTTTTGCCCAATCGTCTTGTTTTACGACAATCCCGATATGTCCATCCTCACCGGGGCGGTATATGCCGCGATCGGAAAAGAGATAGGCCCGCAATCCCTCCTCAGTGGAGGAAAGGCCGTCGGTATCAAATCGCGAGTAGTTGAGGCTGCGGCCCCTGCTCTCATACGGCATGAAGGCTAGATCCTGGCCGTTGCGGACAACATAGACGACGGGCCTCTTATCGTTGGCGAAGCTCTGCAGGCTGGGAATGACCGCCCGCCCGTCGCCATCGGTATTCACCGTTACTACCGGCAGTCCGTTCAAACCGAGGACAGCGACTTTGGCCCCCGACACTGAATCGCCTGTCTTGATCGACTGCACGAACACATCGTGGGAACCGTTGGGGCTGGTCTTGACCACCAGCCCTAAATCCGAGACCAGGACAAAACGGTGATCAGAGGCAACCACGACATCCCCCTTTTTATCCTTACGGGTCGCCTCGACGGTCAGGAAGAAAAGCCCCTTTCCTTTTGGATCATCTTTAAATATCAACCCTTTGTTCTGGGGATTTTTCGTCAGATAAGGGGCGAAGTCGAAGACCGAGAACTGCGGCTTGCGCGCATCATCCGACGGCAGATTCACTTCTTCGCCAAATCGCTCCGTGATATTCTGCGCCGTGAAGGAATAATTTTTAAAAGAGGGGTTCCCGAAATCGCCGCGGGTCTGGCTGACCAGGTGGCTGATATCGTCATTCATAACCCGTTCGATGGTAAAGCGGAGTTTCTGCGCCCCCAGGGAATACACGGATATCTTCTTGTCTCCGCTCAGACTCAGCAGCGCGCCACTGC
>JADFXK010000041.1 GCA_015233625.1 Deltaproteobacteria bacterium
CTTCCTGGGCAAACCTGAACTTCTGATTGACTACTTTGATGATAGTCACCGGTTTGGTGGGGACACGTTGGCCGGGTTGGGGGATTAAGACCAGCGTGTGGGTAGATCTCAACAAAGCGCTTTCGCCCATTTCCCCCGCCTATAAATTTTCCGGCCTCACTTCCCTCTTTTTCACTTACCTTTTCTTGCTCGGGTTCATGCTGATCGGCGCCCGCGCCCTGGGTGCCAAGGTCGGTAAATTTGTCGTGGGATTCACGCTGACATTTTGGATCAGCTATCTCTGCTGGCTCATCGGTCATTACGCCCATATTGCGGCTACTCCGGATGTCTTGCAGAAGTATAATATTACCTGGTCCCTCCAGCTTACCGGCGAGGCCGGGTTTATCGTGGCCCTTCTGGCCGGTCTGGTAGTGGGCAACTTTTTTCCAAAGTTCTCGGCGTTTATATCGGAGTCTCTCCGGCCGGAATTGTATATCAAAACCGCCATTGTCATCCTGGGGGCCGGCCTGGGCGCGAAGGCGGCCGAATCCATGGGGCTGGCTTCGGCAGTATTGTTTCGGGGGCTGTGCGCCAGTGTCGAGGTCTACTTGATAGACTGGGCCGTGGTCTATCTTGTGGCCCGGACAGTATTCAAGTTTAACCGGGAGTGGGCCGTGCCGCTGGCCTCCGGCATCTCCATCTGCGGCGTCTCCGCGGCGATCGCCACTGGGGCGGCTATCCGAGCCCGGCCGGTGGTCCCGATCATGGTCTCGTCCCTAGTGGTCATCTTTGCTGTGGTGGAGTTGATTCTCCTGCCTTTCCTGGCCCAATATTTTCTCTGGCAAGAGCCCATGGTGGCCGGTGACTGGATGGGTCTGGCGGTTAAAACCGATGGAGCCGCGGTGGCCAGCGGGGCCATCGTAGATTCCCTGGTCCGGGCCAAGGCCTTGGCGCTACAAGGAATTAGATACAAAGAAGGCTGGATGATCATGAGCGCCACGACCAGCAAGATCTTCATCGACTTCTTCATTGGTGTCTGGGCCTTTATCCTGGCCGTTATCTGGTGCTCCAAAATCGAATGCAGCGGTGGGAAGGTAAAGGCTGCTGAAATCTGGGAGCGCTTCCCCAAATTTGTTCTGGGCTATTTCTTAACCTTCATAATCATGCTCTGCGTCGGCCTGAGTTCGCCGGCCGCCTTGAAGGTGGCTAAAGTCGCCACAGGCCAGATGGATGTTTTCCGGGTGTTGTTCTTTGTCCTGACTTTCTTCAGCATCGGGGCGATTTCCAATTTTCGCAAGCTTTGGGAAGAAGGGTTCGGTAAACTGGCGGCGGTATATCTCTTGTGCCTGTTTGGGTTCATCATCTGGGTCGGTCTGCTTATTTCCTGGATATTCTTCCATGGTATCAAACCACCCCTAGTGACGGGATAATAGGTGAAAGGGAGGTAGTTATGTCCAAAGAACATAAATTGGTGGCTGAAGAAGAAAAAAGCCTGAAGGAAGAAATGAAGAAGATGGAGTATGAGCCGTTGCTACCTGTGGAGAAAAAGCTCATTAGCATCAGCATCGGGTTAGGGGTGGTGCTCCTATTTGTCTTTGTTTGGATAAGCAGGACATTTTTCCCAGGAACGCACTGAAGTAAGCTCTCGGTCAGAGACGGCGATTTTAGCCGTTAACCTGGTCATAAATGCTCAACATTAGAAAGGGCGGTGAGTATCTCGCTGGGAAAAAAGCGGAACTCATCGCCCCTTTTCGTTATCCAGACCACGTGGACCGGGTGCATCGGGTCGACCCAGTCTTCAGGCGTACCTACTTGTTCTTCTGTTTTCTCTTTGCCTCGGGTTTGACCTGTTCTTGATCACTGGGTCAGGATGAAATCTTTGAGGGCGAACACCCGGCTAGTCCATCCCCGAAGATATTTCGCTCGGGCAGGAGCTTTGGCCAGATCACCGTAGAGACGCAAACGTCGGTTCAGATAGCCCAGCGCCAACTTGTCAGGACTGGTCTTCTTGTTCGACTGAATCACAGCGGAAATTGTATTCTTGCCCATGCCGCCGTCAACAGATAGGAGAGGGTTGCTCGCAAAGTGGGAGTTGAGTTCAGTTTGTAACAACTTCACCGCCTTGGAGGCACCCACATTGACCGCCGTATCAAACACGACCATGGCCAACGGCGCCGGCAACTCGTCACATCGACATTTATCCCAGAACTCTTTCCGATAAAATTCAGCCGCCTGGTCCTCGGTCAACGCCCGGATATCGGCCGCATCCACATCGCCGTTATGGTCGATATCCCCGGCCTGGCCTTCCCCCCGGAGGAACCGCAGGCTGATTCCGTACTTGGTGGCCCCACCCGGATCCGCCGGGTCATCTGAAAATTTGCTGCCGCCTTCCCATTCAAGGCTCTTCGGCAATATCTGGTCAAACGGTGACATGGTTATCCCTCCGTCCCGTGCAGATCTGCTCAATTTTGGTATCCATGTTCCGGATGGTGACTCCCATTCCTTCAAAGCCCACCTTCACCTCTGTTCGTAAACCGGCCAGGTCTTCACCGTACTTCCGCATGAGATCGAAGAGTTCATCAAAAAGCTTGTCGGAGTCGGATTCCAATTTATCGAGCCGCTTCCCGCACGCTTCGCAGGATTCCCTGTCGATTTTCCGGCGGTCCAGGGATTCAATTTTGTTCTCTATGCGAACAAAGCTTGATTCTGCCTGGTCTGCCTGAAGCCGAAATGGAATCTGGCTATCTGCAATTTGGCTCTTGAGATTGGAATAAATCATTCTGAGTGCCCAGCCAAGAACTCCAAGAAAAGCTATAGCCGAAACAATTGGAATGTCATGAGGCATATAAAGGCCTTTCTGAATGGTTGGATTGTGGATCACTTATGCACGGCAAAATGACTTGTGGCTCACAAAAGGGTACTTCATGCGCCACAAAAAGTGCAGCACTATTTACAGTTATCCACATCATTTCTTTCCTCCGGTGATCGCTTGAACGACTTTATTTGTACTTCCTGTTTTCTCTAAACTACGTCCGATTGAGTAAGTCCCTACGACGCCACCCCAAGCCAACCAGAATTCATTGGGCAGATTTAAAACCGGTGGCATAATGATTTGGCTGCCATACACGGATGCGATCCAGGCTATCAGCGGGCCAACTATCCCGTTCCATATAAAAATAGCCGTTCCGGCGTAGACTACCGTCGGCCGCGCCCGCTTGGTATATATATCGGACTGCTGAAGTTCGGCCACCATAACGGCCTGCTGGGCGCCCACGATGGTGTTGACCTGGGCGGCGATGACGGCTGTAATTTGATTCTCTGCCGCCACTTTTTCTTCATCGGTCATGGTGGGCGGCAGGAAATGGGCAATGATCCCCTTGGCGATTCCACCGACCGCATCCGCAACTGATCCTAATCCTGAAACATCAAAAATACCCATCTTCGTTCTCCTTAAAGCATAGCATCAAAAATTCGCTCTACAGGCGGCGTCTGAATTGCCGCCAGGTCCGAGAAGTCGGTTGAGCAGGCCGTCAAATCGACATCCGTGTCGGCCTCTCGGATCCCTCGCCGTGCTTGTCCCGCTCGCTGGCACACCGAGGTAATCCATTGGGAAATCTGGGTCACCTGATCGATCATCAACCGATTATTGGTAGTCATTCCGACCAGCATCAACATGTTGATCAACGAGATGTCGGCCTGGCTATACCGGTCGCTAATCGCTTTCAGAGCATTCGTTTTGACCAAGGCTTTTTTGGTTTGTTTATCTGTGTCCGAAGGTTTCAGCATTCTGCTACTCCTATAAGTAATTAACAATCACGTTAGCCGTTCCGGTCGTGTTTTTCTTGATCCGCCATATCTTAGAACCGAAGTTTGTTGATTCAATGTCATAGGTGGTGACTTCGAAGTCCTTACCCAAACCAATACACCCGGCAACCAGATAGGGGGTATCCGTTGTTGCTCGGACATTACTTACCGAAGGGTTGTTAGCCGTATTGCTTGAGTATAATGTCACGGCCACGTCCATGGTCGTCTGGGTAGTGGCGAATCCGCCCGTCCCGCCGATATTAACCTGAGAGATGGCCCCCAAGGCCGTCCCGATCATCTGATTATTGGCCCCGGCTGCCACGGCTTGAGAAATCGCTCGGTTGGCATTGTTCTGAGACGCTGCCGCCCAACTGTTGGCGTTATCCCGGTAGTACCATGTCCCCTGTGTCCCGCCGTGGGTGGCATTTTGGTTCGAGGCAATGATTCGCCAGGCCGAATTAGTAAAGACCGTAAAGTTGAGCCGCCCATCAAAACTAACTGAGTAATAAGCATTGGCGCTGTTGAGTGTCTCGGTGGCACTGATTGAGTTGATATCGGTCCAATGGGAGCTGTCCAGTCGATCAGTGTTAGTTGTAATAGTATAATAAGCTGAAATAGAGCACGTAGCAAAAGTATGCGTTTCTATTTCACAAATTACCCAATAGCTACTCGGACCCGCTTTACATAATAATCTAATATACTGCCATGATTGAGGAGAATTAATATTGAGCGTGACCCATGTGCTTGGTGTCGTAGGCAATCCTGTGAATGATTGAATTAGCGACCAACTTGATCCATTTGAGCTTCCTTCGATGTCTATACTTGCGGTGCAAAAACTGCTATCCGCATAGGTTAAGTATTTAATCTGGCTAATTGTCTGTGGCACACCAAAATTTTGGCCAATATAAGCAGCGTTGACACATGCCCCCCCCGATTGAGAGCTATTCCAAAATGTTCCGTTATCATTATCAAAAGATTTCGCCGCCGAATAGGTTATTGAATAATCTCCACCGGAAATTGCTTGCCCCGACGTAGATATATCCATGTCGTTTATATACGTGCTCAAGGTCATCGTGCCAGACGTAAAACATGTTCCATAAATATATCCAACCGTATAGGTTCCGGTAGCTATCGTTGCAGAGAAGGTGAAGACCGCCGAAGCGTTGGATATCGTCTGAACCGTCACCATCGATGATGAATTATAATACCACCGACACCCAGCCTGCACCTTGGCCACAGTATTCCCAGGCCCGATAGTTACAGTCCCCCCGGCGGAATCAAGGAAATGCCCAGCCGTGTTGGCTGCCGTGCAAATGAATTGAGTTATTGTTTCCCGGACGTCTTCCTGAGTGTAATTGGTTTCCGTGGTGAATGTAATGTCATTAGTCGCGGCTGCACCGGGGTATCTCTCATGTACTGCCACGATGGCTGTAGCCTGGGCACTAACCGTGGCATATTGGGCGACACTACTGAATTCGGTTTGTGAAAGGGTAGCTCCTGCGGTACTGCTTCCGGCCAATGACATCAGGGCGCTGACAGTGGTAGATTTATAAGCCCCCAGAGATGTGTCATAAAACGGCATGGTGTCGGCACCGGATATGTTGGCCGAGGCTGAGAGGGTGTTGAAATTGTCGTCTGCCGGTTGACCGGTCAGATTGGCGTAGGTCAGAGTGCCGAAAGATGTCTTCTCGATCCATGTGCCGTTGCCTTGCCAAACCTGGGAGGACGTTCCCATAGTGATCGTGGGTTGGCTGCCGGAATGAGGATTCGATGCCGCGGCGTGCGCTGAGATGACCCCATTTGCCGTGGTAAGAGCGGAATCTATCTGAGGATGACTCAAAGTTTGGTTAGTCAGGTGTGCCGACAATGCGGCTGCAGCGCTGGCCGAACCCGAGTGAGGATTGGCCGCGGCGATATGGGTAGCACTTGCGGATATTGCCGTATCGATACCGGCGTGCGTTGTTCCTCCGATATTAGATAAGGCCATATGGTCTTTCGTAGCAAAACTAGTTTTTGCTATCCAGGTTTTATCGCCCTGGTAAACAAAAGACGCATCACTGGCAGCTATGATCGGTTCTTTGCTGTTAAACGAAAACCAATCACCGGCCGAAAGAACGCCGCCTACGGCAGAGGTGGCCAGGCCAATCTCTAAGACTTGCCCGATGATGGTCAAGCCATTCGCCGAAGTCCCAAGCGAGACATCACCGGTGTTTACCCCAGAAGTAGCGGCCAGACGGGACAATGCGACGTCTATCTGATCATGGGTATTAGTTCCCTTGTTCGACAAGGCCGTATGATCCAGAGTGCCGAAAGATGTCTTTTCAGCCCAGGTCCGGTCTCCTTGATAAACTTGGGTGGTTGTTCCAGATGCAATAATTGTCGTAACTGATGATTGTTCCACCCAGGTCTTATTGCCTCGCCAGAGTTGCGTAGTTGTTCCCGGGATAATAGTCGGCTCAGCCCCGGGATGCGGATTGGCCGCGGAGATATGCGTCGACAAAGCAACCAGAGCGCTATCTATTTGATCGTGAGTGCTAGCTCCAATCCCGGACAAATTACTATGAGGAATAATCCCACCTGATCCGGTGGCACTGTGGGCATGGTCGACTAAAGAACTTGTACCGGCTTCAATGGTAGCCTTTAGATTATTAAAAGTAATCGTCTTGTATGCTGATTCAGCAACATTGTAGAAGGGCAAGGTATCGGCGCTAGTAATAGTCGGCTGCCCCATCAGTGTCTTGAAGTTGTCATCCGCCGGAGGGTTACCGATATCGGAATACTGGACCTGGGCGAAAGACTTATCCCCCCGGTAATATTGAGTGGTAGTTCCCGAAACAATCCCGGTTCCGATACTGGAAATCTCGATCCAGGTTTTATCGCCACGCCAAACCTGAGTAGCCGTCCCGGTCGTTATTTTTGCTTCTGCCCCGGGATGAGGATTGGCCGCGGCAATGTGAGAGTCAATTTGGGCGTGTGTGTTAATGCCAATGGATGACAGGTCGGTATGACTCCGAGATTTTAGGTCGGCTATGTTGATATCGGTTGCATCCCGAAGGATGACTGTCTCGCCGCCACTGAACATGGCTCTGATATTGTGTTCAACGGCATTACCCCACAATGCCACCTCATGAGCGAGGGCCGAGGCCTCCGCCGAAATGGCCGGGATGGCCTGGGCCAGGTGAGCCTCTATTTCACGCTCGAAAAGAGATTTACTATCATCGAAATTCTTGAGTTTGCATCGGTAGACGAAAATAAGAGCCACAGGGTAAGCGCCTGGAGTACCATTAAAAGCGTAATTACCCGCCACATAAAACGTTGTTCCCAGGGACTCCCCGGCTGCGGTTGTGGGTGTTTTAAATGTAAGAAAACCATCAACAATCGTAGACAAGACCGCATCCACACCACCAGCCCACTGGTCCATGACGAAGGCTGCTCCAGGGATGGATGTTGCGGCCGAAGCCGTAATGATTCCCGCTGTTCCTGAACTAATTTGTGTATACCAATGGGCGCGGACATAGGTCTCCTCCAGGCTGGTCACCCTTGAATTTAAATCAAGGTTGGCTTCATTGACGTCGAAGTTGATGGTATGGTTGGCGCTGTCTAAGGCGATGTCGAGCTTATCCGTGCCCGGTTTGAGATTACGAAACCGCAGGGTCTCCCCGGACTGGCTATCAAAGGTGCCGACACCACTTGTCCCGATGTTGGCCCCATAGTTGATGGACCCCATGCCGGTGCCGTTTCCGGTGCCACCGCCGGCGCCTCGTTTGGGTGGATTTACAAAAACACCGAGATTCACAGAAGCCCCCCTGGTTACTGGTTCCTAATTGCCGGTTATTCGTTCCCACAATCGACATTAACGGTAGAAAGCCAGACTAATTACGGCGTCGCCGGCTGAGATGAGACTGATAGACGCCACGTCCGTCAGATCGTAGACCACGGGATTGAACTCACACCCCTGCCCGTCACTGACGTCATCGACTGGGATAAAAGCCGTTCCATTGGCTCTGACCCAGAAGTCTTGCGTACAAGAAAAAATGGCCACTCTGTACCCTATGGGTACAGCATGATTCACGGCCAGGTTGGCATTCAGGATAAGGTTGTCGATATAGTCACTGACGGGACGGGCGAATGACGATCTGACTCCATGTTCTCCTCCGGCTCCAACCGGGATTATCCATTTGGGCATAGCCTGGCTCCTGTTGCAGGTGGTTCATTGTTTTCACCATTGATCATTGGATTGCTCGATTCTGTTGTGTACGAGGCATCAAGGACCTAATTCCCAGGTTACACCCACGGCTAATGAGGTTGTTCATCTTCGGGAAACATGACTAACGCCTTCTTAGGGCATTGCTTATGGTCCCTTAGCCTCCTAATTCTGGCTAATAGCCGGCCCCGGGATCATTGAACAGGTCGTCCAAAATGCTATCCAGGTAGTCCCCCGATCCGCCGTCGGCCGTTCCCTGGTTGTCTGAAGAGCTTCCGCTGGAGCTATTTCCACTGCTATTCTTAGAATTGTCATCCTGGTTCTGGGGGTTCTGTCTTTGCCCGGAACGGGATGAAGAACTTTTCGTCCTCCGGACGGTCGGCGCTGGTCCACTGGTCGGCACGCCGGGAGAGTTATTTAATTTCAGCACTTCTTTCAACAGCTTCATCTGATTCAGCGTATCCTTGAGCGTATTGTCATGGTAATTGTCATTCTGACCCGGTGCATACGTCGGCGAATTCATAGAAGAACCCGCAAAAGCGGTATTATCAGACCCGGTAGTCCGACCAATCAGTTGGTTACCACCGCCTCCATCGCTTTGCCGCAACTGGGCCATTATTTGGCCTATTCTTAAGGCCTGATTAGCATAATTTTGATTCCCTCCCATCGAGCTCTGGAGGGAGCCAGTTCCGTTTCCGCCCGTCTGAGTCATACCCCCGCCTCCAGAGGCAATCAGTCGATTCCGGGAATCAGGTAAAGTTCCATCAAGCACAGGGAATGAGTTGTCCCATGGCTGGCCTATCGGAAAATTCATTTCTTTCCTCCTAAATGAATTGATTGTTGCTGTGGCCGCAGAGCCACAGGGCCAGGGCGGCCTCTGCCACTTTGTCTTCGCGTTACAGACCAAGCAGACCCCTGAGATAGGCCAGTCTGGCAGAAAAATCGGGATTAACAATATTTCCTGAACTACCGGATGAATCCTGGTAATTCGGGTCAGTCCGGTAGGCGTTCAGCAAGGTCATCAGGTTTCTTAAATTCTGGTCGCTTCGGGCATTTTGATTGTTGATGGCATCCTGCTTGAGCTGGGCGTCGCGCTGTTCATTGAGTTTGGCCGCCTGTTGGGAATCCAGATTAAACCGGGCCGAGTTTAGTTGCTGCTGCGCATTTGCTTGCTGCGCCGCCAGGTTGAATTGAGCCGTATTCAGCCGGTTCTGCGCCGCCGCTTGATCCCGGGCTTGATTCAGCCGCGCTTCGGCTTCAAGGGTATTCAAACCATTGGATGCGGCGAATTGCTTGGCTTGTTGATTCATACTATCCGCTCTATCTTGGGCCGATTGATTCATCCCCTCCTGCTGGATCTGAGCCGTTCCCAGAGCCTTGGATAAGCCGCTGGCATAGCCGGAATATAGCTTTCCCATACTATCGGCCAACTGACCGGCGCTGGCTACGCCGGATCTCGATAGCCGATCTAGCAGGTCCTGCTTTGACTGCTGGTAGGCCGGCATGGCGTCCTCTTGGTACAATCGCCGGGCGGAGTTGACCAAATCCACCTTGTGAGCCTGATAGGGCGCATTCTGAGGTGACCCGTAATCAACTGGATCACCAAGATAAATTTGGGAAGCAGAACTAGACTGATCAGATATGTCAGGTAAAGTCAGTGCGGCATCATCATATTCGGTTAGAGCCATGTTATCCTCCTCTACGAGTTGCGGGTTGCGCGTTATGGGTTACGGGGCAATGTCATTGACTTAACGGTCTGCGCATGTTGGAGACATAAACCCAGGGTGGCACTTCGTTGACCCTGGGCTAGATTGTTTTTCCCCTGCGGGGAAAGATGGTCCTGCTATTTGGAACCTGATGTTTTATCTCGACGGTCCATTGCCGGGCTAATTACGCCTGAGGTTGGGTCACCGTCCTAATACCCCGGAGGGGTTACCCAATCTAGCCCAGGGTCAACGAAGTGCCACCCTGGGTTATGTACACCAAACCTGGAATCTTAAACCAAAGAGATTGACCCGCAACCTGCAACAAGTAACCAGCAACAGGCAACAGTCTGCTACCTTCCATAAATCCGAATGATCCGATAGCCGACCACCAGGTAGATCAGCTCAAAATTTTGGTCATTTTGATTGTTCATGAACTTAAATCTGATTGACCGGCCGCGCAGACCCACATCCAGTTGTCGGCTGCCACCGTTGGTCAAATCCAACTCTCCAAGTTGGCTAAAGTTGTCGCTTCCATCCAGGGCGGCCGAAACATGCAATGTGGTTCCGGCATTATCTAATGCTGACAAATAGATGAATCTGAAATCCTTCTCCCACCCAGGCAGGTCACAGGTCAGGTCTCGGGTGACAAAATATCCGTCCACCGCCACGGACATGTCGTTGAGACTATGATCCAGGACATAGGCCAGGCCGTTGTCATATCCCCCACCCACCAGGTATTCCAGGTAATCTTTTCCCGATACCCGAGCCAGCGAGGCCAGAGGATGATCGTAGACATGCCAACCCGTCTCAAAATTAAGGACCAGGACGCGATTGTTGGTTGTTTGCCCGTCGCCGCAGGGGACGTTCCACCAGATCTCCCGCTTCTTGGCATAATAGACCCCGGTGACCATATGAGCTGCGGCGGGATTGATTTGGGCCACCAGATCGTCAATCGGCCGGCTGACCTTTTCCGGGGCCGCCACATCATTATAGAACTGGGCGGAACCGGCCCGCCAGAAAGCCTTCGAACCAATATCGAACCAGTAAAGCCGCCCTTCGGCCAGGACCAGGGATAGAGGACTGAAACAACCCACATGATCCGAGCCAAGCCGTTTGTTATTGACCGGGAATGATTCAGACGAACACAAGTAGATATCACCGGTAGTGAATATAACCAGATTCCGTTCCAACCTGGCTAGAGCGGTTACCGGCCGCGGCAGAGAAAAATAATGTAGGCCGGATTCGGGATACTGGGATTCAGTGTAGGCGATGACTCGATCGGCATCGGTTTTTCCCGAAAGTACCAGCCGACCATCAAACTCCAGGCAGAACCGGTAATTACCCACCGGATCATCCACTGGAATGATGCCCACTCCCGAAGCTTGAATTCCAGAATAAATGTCCTGAGTGACGGACAGGCGAATGTAGTATCTGGGCGTCAGAGTGGCGTCTATGGCCTTGTCCAGGGTCACCGGAACCCATTTCTCCTCACCTGGGTCCGTCCACAACATTAGGATCGCATCTCCGTTTGACGAGCCCAGGGCCAATGGTGATAGCTCGGATGTCCCGACGTAGGCATAGTTGTTCCAACTGACGTCCGGGCCGGCTGAACCTTCCTTGACCGCTTCCAACTGGAACCTTAGCGGACAAGGCAAGGACAGCCCGGTGTTGACCGGACTTGCTCCGACCTGGGTATAGTTGGCTAAATCGTCCTTGTCTCCGGAGCCGTTGTAAATATAGCAGTAGATAAATTCTCGGCTCCGGCTCAATAAAAACGTGCCGCTGTTGCCGGCACTGCTAACCATGCCCGCGTTCGACCAGGACGTCCCGTTGAAAAAGTCGACACGGCAGACTTGCCCGGTCGTGGTGTCATAGGATCGCGACACCCGGACCTTATAGTCGTGTCCATAGGTCAGGACCGCTACCATTCCGGCATACCAACCCGTGACTGTCGGAGCTGTGTTTAAGACCCAATCCACACGGGCGGCGCCCCGGGAATGATAGCTCATGGTTGTCTTTACGGCCACATTTCCCGAAAGGGCGGAACACCGAAGCTGGTTGGAAGCAATAACCGGGTTTCCGGAGACAACGCTCCATTTTCCGGAATCGGGCGCCGTCCCGTCGGCCGCGGTGAAGTCGTCATTATTGTCCCGATAACCCATGTCCATGGCCGTGCCGTCATAGAGATTGGCCACGGCCTGCCAACCTTTTAGGGTCTGGTCGTAGTATTCCACCTGAATGGTCGCCGGATCGCTGTTGTTGCAGACGAGGTTTATGGACAATCCCCTAAACCTTTGTTCGTACCCGATGTAACCATAGTACTGAGTGCCGGCGGAGCACGGCTGGGTTGGGCAGAAGTTTCCCCGGGTATTGGAATTGCCGTCCGTCAATTCCACGGTAGAGTTGAAAACCTGGCAGAAGTTCGGCGTCTTGATGACCTGACTGATCAATGATGACTTGCCCAGGCGTCCGTCCCAGCGGTTCATCAAGTCGGTCATCCCGCAGATGACCTGGGCGCACGGTATCCTGACTTCGGCCGACAGACTCGCACTAACGCAAAACCTGACCCAGTAAAGATGAATGTCCGTCACTTGATGCGCCTGCCAATCCGACGGGGGAGACCAGGTGACTTCCCCGCTTTGGCTAAAGCACTTTCCCTCCGAAGCAGTGCCGTCGGAAATGTCCATAAACGACCACTGGCCATGGTAATAGTCGACGATCAGCCTCGCCTCGTCCTGATTCTCATAGCCTGGGGCGAGGTTGAACTTAATCCCCTGAAACGGGCGGTAAAAGCCCAGATACAGATAACTGCCGGAAGGCCCCAGACCGCCAAGCTGAAGATAACAGCCATTTATACGGGAGTTATCCGAGAATGTGACATAACTATAGGAAGCATCTCCATCTTCAGTTAACAGACCCATGGCCGGATTAACGCCCGCTCCCGACCAAACCTGGGGAGCGGATCGACCGTCGCCGTCGGTGACCACCAGGTCCCCCCCCACCGCAGTCATCATGGCCGGTCGTGCCGGTGTGGTGTCGCTCAGAGTCTTGATCAGTGCAAAATCTCCCGAATCTGGAGGAAGAGTGTGGCCGGCCATTATTCGGCCGTCCGCCGTTTGAGCCATTAAATACCACTGACCAACACTATCCACATATTCAGCCAGGGACATGATCGCCGGACTGTCGGATACCGGAGTGCTATTATATTGTGTCCGTCCCGCCCGTTTGGTTTTGTAGCCACCCGTGGTTTCCATATTTAGACAATCCAGACATTGGCCCTTGGTCAGCAATTGCCCGACCATCCCGGTGTTTCGCCCATGCTCGCATGACTCCAACGTGTGCAGTATCTCTTCTATTTTTGATCCGGACATGGTCAACTCCACATCGGTCTGGCCCCAGGTCCGATCGTCAGCTCCCGGGGTGAGTTATGATAATGATAGTTCTCCTTGGCCAGCTTGAGTTCCTGTCTAAAAATGCGCTCCGCTCCATCGGCTGCGGTCAGGGCGCGTTGGTCGCCGGTCTGATAAAATTCTTTCAATTTACCTTGCCAGACACAGTATTTAATTAACGCCGGAATCAACCAGTCGGATGCAGCCGGTTCATCCGTGCCCGTGGCCAGAAGATCCGGCAACTCAAGAAGATAAATCCTAACCGTAACCGCCTCTCCCGGAATAGGCGTGAAACCGATCAGGCCGCCGCGAAAGTAATACGCTTCCGGGCATCCGTTGATCATGGTATCCAGATTGAGCTCCGACCAACGTTTTGGGGTCAGCGTCACGGCCGCCCCGGTATTATCGTACACCACCTTAATAATCTTAAATAACCTTGAGCTGGCGGCCAAGGGGATAAGGTATTCTCGGGTCCCGGCCACCGTGGTCAAAAGCACGTCCCGCTCCTGGTCCTCCAGTCGCAACTCCGAGACCAGGATCATGTCGGCTTCATTAATCCAGTCCTTCATGTCTTGCCGGGTGGCATACTTTCGGGCTGATCCTAAGTAGCTGTGAACCCGGCTTTCGATCTGACTTAGTTGCATGCTCCATGTCCTCCGTCAGTGTTGCGTGTTGTGGGTTACGGGTTGCGTGTTCCGGGTTATTGGTTGTCTATTCACCGCAATGGGAACAACCCGCCTCTCTGATGTCATTTCGAGCGAAGCGAGAAATCTATATATTCCTGGCATTAATCCGGAATGACAAAGATAGCGTCATTTACAACTGCATATTTGAACGATGATTTTTTATTAGATATCAAATAGTAACCCGCAACTCGTAACGCGGAACCCGTAACTCATAGTCATTCTAAGTCTATTTGTCACCAAAGAGCCTCTCATGCCGGTACCATCGCCTCAAGAGTTCCTCCACTGGGAACCCCAACCGCTGTTCCAGATCCGGTCGAGATTGCCACCAATCGCCCACGGCCTGCTCAAAAGCCCGATAGAAACCCGGCCAGAGGAGTCGCCGGCGCTCATGTTCCTTGGGGCTGATGAAGAAGCAAATGACACAACCGATCCGATCAAACCCTTGATCATATAGATTGCAGTGCGGCAGTTTTCGTTGCTCCAGGTAATCCCATACCATCCATTCTTTCCAGTTGAACATCGGCTTGTAGGTCACCAATTTTCCTTGCCGATCGATGGGCCCACGAGACCGGCGCCGGGCACTCTCCTCCGCCCGAATGCCCATCAACCGGTGATGTAATGGAATTTTGGCCGATGGCGCTTTCTTTAACACGCGGCAACACCAGCGCCGTTTGAAATTGGGAAGTCCATAGGCCCTTAATCCGTCCCAAAAGGACATGGCCGGATGCATCCAGTCCACCGAAGGATAGTGTTCCTTGATAAACCTGACCACCTCCGGCGGATCAATCCCTGGGGCGGAATATACGGCCCGGTGTTTAACTCCACTTATCCTGACCAAGTCCAGCAAAGTCACCGAATCCTTGCCGCCCGAAAATCCAACCAGGTAGCCTTCCGGTGGGACGTTTTTCTTAATCATCTCCAGAGCTTCTACCACATGTTCCGCAGACAGAATGGAATCAGTCACATAACCTCCAAAATCGAGAATCCCACATTTCTGGATAAGCATCTGAAGCACCGAGTCCAAAGAAAGCGCTAAGCAGGATCGGAGACCGTTGTCAGGCGGCCTTTAATCGTTCGGCGATGGCGCTTATTTTGGCCTCGTACTCGGCTTTTTTGGCCTCGGCCTGACGGAATTCCTGGTCCTGGACCAGGCAGATGGATGCGGCCTTCAGCACCATGGCGTCTTGGAGTTCCTCGGACACTTCCGGTTGGGCATCGTCATTGACCAGTTCTGCCGGCGATTTAAGAAAATGGACCCGGATATTGCCCGTCTTGTCATAAACCGGAGCCGGATAGAGGCGGACCTGTCGGCCTCGAAGCATCCAGAGAGCTGGACGGCCAACCAGCGCCGCCTCCAGGGCCACGGTGATGACCATCGGCCACCCCGTTTGGTCCGGACAGGGCGTCAAGGCTACTTGTTGGTCCTCAAAATGCCACCACTGGGGCCGGCCCTGGCTTTCCAGTGTCTGGTATTGATGCGCTCCCGCGGCTGTGACCTCAAACAACGCCTGACCATCTACCTTAACCCCGAGAACCCGCGCTACCGCCATGGGGGTACCGTCGTCGTTCACCTCAGGGATAAGGTACCTATCCTCGCCGGCCGTAGTCGACAAGGTCACCCGGGTGATCAAATCCCCCGGAGACAAGAGCCGAAGCACATCCAGACAGACTTCACTGGAAAATCCGGCGGCCAGCTCCTTCAGGGTGGTGTCCCGATTTTTGAGCAACCCCTCCGGCATGGTGGCCAAAACCGCCTGAACCTGCTGATATAGACCCAGATCGCGAAAATCTATGCGCTTGAGCAGGCGCCCCTCAAATTCCACGGCCAGCACCTGGAGACAGACCGCCTCCACCCCGGCCTCGTCGGTGGTCGGCCAGGGATATTCATAAATCCAGGGGACCCCATCCATAGCCTGATAGGTCACCAACTGGGGCGGCAGCACCCGGATGGCCACATCCCGCAGGGCCTGGTTCAGAGCTGAAGTAATGTCCGTGAGCGGGGTTATCTTGGTTGATGAACTATATGATATCTCGGCCTGAACTCGGCCTTGGAGCATGGCCAGGGTACTCATTGTCGTCTCCCTTCCCCATAGTTCGATAAAACCCGGTCAATTGTTTCAACCACCATCCTGGGGTCGATCAAATCCATACATGGCGTCGCCCTGGTCACAGGATGGCGCTTGGGGCACTGGGCCCAGGCATCATAGATCATCCGGTGGCAGGGAGAGCAGGCGGCCGGCGATGAAATGGAAAAATCATTGACCCAGTGTTTGGTCAGGTTTTCTTTTGACGAATGGGACAACAAACAAATCTTGGGGGTGTCGAAGCATCCCGCGGCATTCATCACTCCCGTCTCGCCTCCGATGACCAGATGGGCATAGCGGGTCATAATCAGCGACTTCCACAACGGCCAGCGCCCGGCCTTATTGATTGTCCGGGGGTGGTTCCATTCCAAAAGCTGACATAACTCGTCGCCCACCGTCACTATCACTGCATTGTTATGCCGGGCCAACGTACCCAGACCCACCTGCTCGGCATGGGGGTAGGCCTTGTGGACGGCGCTACCGGACAAGACCCACAGAATCACCCTGGTTCCCCTTAGCCGCCGCATGAACGACCTGGCCCAGGCCGTTTGAGCCGGGGAAAAAAAGAGTTCCCCCCGGACCGGCCCAACCGGCTCATAACCACCGCATCTAACAGTTTCTTCATAATAATTTTTGTGGCCCAAAGCCTGTCGCTCCGCCTGGGGCAGCTCATAACGCTCCCGATCTTGTTGAAACAGCAGCAGCCGTCGTTCAATCGACTCCGATAAATTGACCACCCGGTCATAGCCTGAAGCCAGGCGATCCCAATACCGCGGGAGGTCTGAATGCGGGATGGACTCATCATGTTTCAAAAAGACATCCACGTGGGGATTTCCCCGCAGGATGTTTTTCCCGGCCATAGTATATTGATAGTAGACCTGGAACCCGTCGGCCTTGAGATAAGGGAGCAGGCTCGAGGCCATAATATGATCCCCAATCGCCCCATAACGGATAACCAACGCCTTCTTCACCGGCCACCCCCATCGGCGCTTTCGGCCCCGGCCGCCGTCTCATGGCGAGTACAGAATTTCAGTCCCGAGACGAATGAGGGCCAGGCCCGGCATTCTGAGAAGTCCAAAATTGCCATAAGCTATGGACAATAAACTTTAATCATAAAATATCCCCTCATAGCTTCTGATAATAGACCATCGCCCTGGCCTCGGCCCCACTCAGGTCTAAGCGGATGCCGTTCAAACAGATAATAGGTGTTAGAAAAAAAGCGTAGTTGGCCTGGTCGTCGGGATAACAGACTTCCGCCACCCTGTCTCCGCCCTGGCCCGTGTCGTCATAGATGGCCGCCCTGATCCGGTCCGTCCCCTGGCCTAGCACCACCAGGCCGAATAGATACCCCGGCCCCGGCAGGATCATCCCGCCCGCCGTTCTTTCGCCGGAACATCGGCAACCGGACAATTCACCACCGGATAGGTTGTCCATTCTCACACCTTACTTAGCCTGAGTTTGACGAGTTTTATTAATTGGTAAACAGAAATTTATCCGCAGATTTCGCAGATGAACGCAGATGGATGAGAGTCACATCTGCCTGTGATCATTAGTTTTTTTAATCTGCGTAAATCGGCGTAATCTGCGGATTAAATTATTGTCTGTCAACCATTGGAAAATCGGCCACCCTTCGGCTGAACCGATTGGTTTCATAAACCTGGCCGATCTTTTCCGCTATTTCGCCAAAATCAAAGCAGGTCACACACAATGGTTGATGCTTTTCCGTTTGGGGGCAACATTCTGGACGAAAACAACTCCGGTAACATGGTGAACATCCGGCCCAGGATTGGACGGAATAGTCATGCCTGGTCAAGTGAGTCAGTTGATGGACCGATGATGATGTGGCCAGATAGATCTTGGGGGTTCCCCACATCCCGGCCGCAGCCACCAGTCCTGTTTCCGGGCCGATGACCAGATCGGTGTAGCGCG
>JADFXK010000420.1:0-3161 GCA_015233625.1 Deltaproteobacteria bacterium
CGCCGACTGATACGCCTACGCCGACACCCACGGCGACTAATACTCCGACGGCTACACCCACGCCGACCGCGACCAATACGCCGTTACCGACCGCGACACCCACGGCGACGTCAACAAATACCCCGACACCTACCGCCTCCCCAACGCCGACTAATACCCCAACATCTACTCCGATACCGCCGACTCCAACGCCGACGCCGACGCCGGGACCAAATTATTACACCCTAACTGTCGTCAACACCCCGGCTAATGCCGGGAGCATCTCGGGAAGTGATATTGATTGCCCCGGTGTATGCACCAGACAATGCGCCTGCCATACCTCAGTAACCTTGACAGCCAGCGGGAGAGCCGGATATGTCTTTAGCCACTGGGAGACGCCTACCGGTGGGACATCCGGTTCCACACCCACCAGAATAACCTCCACCTCTAACCAACTTACTCTGGTGATGGATTCAGACCAAACCGTGACCGCGGTTTACATTGCCGACCCGTCTATTCCCACCCTAAATGAATGGGGGATGATTATCTTCGTCTTATTGGCTGTCACTGCAGGATATTATCTTCGCCGTCGCCAACGAAGGGAAGTATAACGGCTCGAAGTCGAAAGGTTGACGATTACAAAATCACCCGGCCCTGTGGTACACTAGAACCACGGGGCTTTTTTTCGCGCGAGACGGAGACAAGGAGCAACCGGGGCGATCGTCCTTATCGGCTGACGACAAAAGGAGTGATATCGACAACCGAAACTAGATAACGGCTCTTCACTTAACCCGAAATATCCTTACTTACTCCAGGAGGTATCTGTAGATCACCCGAATCAAGTATGGGCTGCGGACATCGCTTACATCCGAATGGTTAAGGGTTTCATCTTTTCGAGCAAGGTCTTTACCTGCGAGACGCCGTTTGCGGCACCGGTATCGAAAAACGGGGCGTGTTTACTTGACCGATAGCCTGGCGGTGATGGCTTCCCTGGCATCCTGAAGTCTGCCGGCGACCTCCCATGAATAATAATCAAGCTTTATCCAAAATTTATCATGAAAAGGCCCCGGCTTCGGGATATTATACTTAGTAATGTAAGTCGCACCCCAAGCGGCGCCGGCCAGGAGTTCGCAGACAACCAAGACATCGGGAAGCAGATGGCGGCGACACTTCAACCCGACTTCGTGAGCGCAGGTCATGGCCTCACCGACCGACCGGATCATCTCAAGGGGACATTTGATGGCCTCATCCCAGGCCTGATTAATGACCTCCTCAGGAGCTCCGGTAGACCTGGACTCAGCCAGCTTCAAGTAGACCAGGCCGTCTTTATCCCGTAACTCAGTCAGTTCTTTGGAGAGTATGCCAATTTTGGTTCGTTGCTTATCCCAGAAGGCGATATTTTCAGGGCTAATCTGGTCACGGCGGCGTCGATATTGAACTCCCGCAGCTTTACCCCTTTGTATTCCATCCGGCCGCGCGGAATGACTTCCAGGCCCTGTAACAATTCCTCCGTCTCAACTCGACCATGTGTTTCGACAACTCCAGCTACGACATCCAGTCCCTCGGCCAGTTGGAGGTGAGCTTCCTTAAGCATGGCGTAGGTCTTGCCGACTCCGGGGGCGGCGCCGAAGAATATGCGCAGCTTGCCCCGGTGCTTTTGGCGTTCTTCCTTCTGAACATGGGCCAGGAGGACATCAGGATCAGGTCTTTTTTCATCAATTGAAGACATTGAGGTTATAGTCATCCCTCCAGGGTTAATGTCCCTGATATCATCATCGTGACCCTGCGGCCATCACATCCAGGTCCAGGTTAAGTTTCAGGACATTGACCCGCGGCTCGCCCAGAAGACCGGATGGTTGAATACATCGGCTGATTCATATTTTTTTCATGGAATTATTGATATATTCGAATGATTCTTAAGGACAAGTGCGCTGCCTTCACGAATGAGAATTCCATTGCATGAAAAATTAACTCTGTCTGTGTGAGCTTTCACCGCAATATCATAATCTGAACCGTCAAGCTCCAAAGTAATTCGTCGGGCCTTCTCTTCTACCCAGCCTTGTATAGTCACTTTCCCGACCGGAGATTGGCTATCCCGCTCCAGTTTTACAACTTGGCCAATTAGTTGAAAATCTTCCTGTGGCTCCGACTCTTTAAATATTCTCACAACTTCTGCCAAAATAGGAACATAATCTGTTGGTACCACAACCTTGTTAGGGATATTCATAGGCTCAGGCCGTGAACGAGACCAGGTTAACGAAACTTCCACACTCCGTTGAGTCTCATGAAAATCAACCAACCCAACCAGTGCTTCGCAAAGATTGGCGCTCACACCATCAGGAACGGCATTTCGAAAGGCCTGAACATCTTCATCTATATTAGCCTTTTCGGCAGCGCACTTAGTGGCGATAAGAGACCTTATCAAAGTTTTTGTTACGCGCCTTTCGAATGGGGGTTCATCTTCAAATGAATCAAGTTGTCCCAAACGAGGAGGAACGCGAGAATAAATAGTTAATACGTAACTGCCCCGTTCAGTCTGCCCCAGCCGGATTTTTCGCAGGTAATCCATCGCCCGGTCCGGCTTGCGTTTGGGGAAGACCGGTCTGGGCTGCACAGCCGCACAAGCGGCAGCCAGTATGAGTTCTCGGGCCTTCTCCACTGATTGGACCCCTTCTTCGAATGGGATCGTATCCTCTGCAGCTTCGCCGGAACCGAGCCGTACACGAATAACGTCAGTGGAAGTAACCATTAAATCATTATATATCTCCATTTGAGAACGTTGCTCAAATGCTTCCAGGACCTTAAGCATTTCAGACATTGATAATACGAAATCGCTGCGGTCTTTCGACATGACCAGAGCAATTTCATATTCTTCATTTTGAGGGTCGGTGTTGTGCCAAATAGAGTAATTGCCGTGATTCAACTTGGTTTGTTGCCATCCGGTGGCTTTCAGATAAAAAGCCGCTTCGATTGGCGCAACTGATAGGAGGCTTGCTTTATCGCGGATCGATATCTTCATGGAAGTCCTCCCGAGGCGATACGATTCATCATCGCCTTCAGTTGATCAACGTGGAATAGTTGAGAAATCGGAATCTCAATGGTCTTGGTCTCAACATTATCCGTCCCCGGCATTCCATGTAAGGACAGCCAATAGCCACAATGACGCTGACGCAACTCCTCTT
>JADFXK010000420.1:3311-3756 GCA_015233625.1 Deltaproteobacteria bacterium
TTATATCTTCACCAGACATGATATCTCTCGAGGTACATTTTAATTGGAGACCGACTTGGGGAGACCTTACGGTGCCGCGACCACCTCTGTGGCCGAGAATGAGATCGATGCTGTCGTCATCCACTTCTGGTTTCGTAATGCTAAAGCCGGCCGCACTGGCCACTGCGCGGACATATGCCTCACTGAACTTTTCTTTCTGTAATTGTAAGTCCACCATCCAACTCCATAAGATAAAGTTCTGGAACAGGGAAATCCAAAGTTCTCTTTTGAATTCGAGGCGTGTCAACCATATGGCTATATACTGGAGTCAGACTCCCCGGCCCATATCGGACCGTTAACAGTTTCAGTTTCATCGCCCCGGATTTGCGTTTACCGCATCTAAATCAAGGTTAAGTTTCAGGACATTGACCCGCGGCTCGCCCAGTATTCCCAACTGCCGGCCTTC
>JADFXK010000421.1 GCA_015233625.1 Deltaproteobacteria bacterium
CGGAATAATCACCAGAGACACGATATCTTCCGGGGAGACCCCTTTTTCAACGGCATCGTGAATCACCTTCACCGCCAGTTCGTGATCCGTGTCAAATATGGCTTCGTTGTAAGCGGTTATTATCTCCTGAAACATATACACCTCCATGTTTGGTAGTGAGAAGTGCGAACCATATTCTCGTCTCATTTCTCACTTCATCGGCACCAGTTGCAGATTGCGGATAAACAGGTCTTCGAACTCAGGAACTTCCGAAAGACTGATGAGCCTGCATTTACTTTTCAGACGTTCCATGTTTCTGACTCTGTCCGGGTCAAACAGCAGCAGTTCGCAGCCGGCCAGGGCAGTGTTGCCGGCCAGTTCGACACACTCGGAGGATATGAACGGCAGCAGTCCCACTTCCATAGCGTTGGACACGTTCAAGAATCTTCCGAACGCACCGCAGATACATATGCGCTGCAGATTCTGAAGACGGACGCCTGCCTTTTGCAGCAGGCATGCAATCCCAGCCCCGATAGCCGCCTTAGCTCGCTGAAATACGTCCACATCGCGCTTGGTTACTGAAATCTCCCGTTCTCCCGCTATCAGGAAGAACTCATTTCCCCCGAACTGCTGGGTAAATCTGCCGTTGCGTTTCAACATTCCGGCTCTGATCAGTTCGGCGATAATATCCGTCAGCCCGGATCCGCAAATACCTTTCGGCTCGCCGCCGCCTTCCACATCGAACCGAAATCCGTCGGAGGTTTTGTTCGGTTCAAACCTATAAATCGCGCCCGGTTCCGCAGGCATCCCGCAATGGATACCGCTCCCCTCAAAGGCCGGTCCTCCGGCCGCAGAAGTTGTCCACAGTGCGTTTCCATCCCATAGGGAGATTTCGGAATTGGTGCCGAAATCAATCAGAAGCGAACCGGCAGGTCCTTCCGCCAGGTGTGTCGCCAGCAAGCCGGCCAGCAAATCCGACCCGACAAAACCTCCCAGCGGCTGAATAACTTCTATGATTGCATCGGCCTCCAAACCCCATGACCGGCGCCAATGCCCGGCGGCATCAGGATGGTAGTCAAGCCGGCCCGGACGGTGACCCGGTTTCAGCAGGGCGGCATCATTTATCCCGGTCAACAAAGCCAGCATGGCGGTGTTTCCGACAATGACGACATGCCCTATTTCACGGATATTCAAATCCATTTCCAAGGCCATATCCCGGAGCGCCTCTCCAATGGCGTTTTGGGCCAGTTGTCCGATGGCTGCTAAACACTCCTGTGATTCCGACGCGGCTGTTATCCGGGTCAGCACGTCGGTTCCGAAACGGGACTGGGGATTAAGTCCGGAGCGTCCTGCCAGCCGCAATCCCGTTTTCATATCCCAAATGGTCAGGCGGATGTGCGTCGTTCCCAAATCAACGGCCGCGCCTAGTTGTTTCCCTTCATACGTTTCGGACCGGACAGACGGAGAAGGCCCTATCGCCAGATATTCTTCAGGTTGAATATTTCTCCATAGAATTGTGGGGGCAAGATTCAGGATACGGATTCGCAGATCGGTTTGAGGCATAACCTGACATGCCAACCGGATGCCACAGAGAACCTGATCGTCCGACAGTTTCTGCCGCTCCGTTGCGGTCAGTTCATGAATCTTCCCTGTTTCAATGCGTATCCGGCACAGTCCGCAGCCTCCGCTGCCGGCACAGCCGGAACGAACCCGCATATCGCCGGTATTCAGTATATTAAGCAGGGATGTTCCGGGAAGGAAGTCGATGCGGACATCGCCTGTTTCCTTAAGCACAGTCAGTATCGGCACATATCCCCCTCTTACCGGGTAGAAATAAACGAGTCTCCCTGATCGACTTCTCGCTCCCTTTAGCCGGCTTATCTCTGGTCGTGTCGGTCACGGCCATCCCGAGCGGTCCGTCGATTAACAAACTGCGGTGCAACCTTTGAAATTTCCTTGGTTAACTGATCATCATCAATTGGTTTGGAGATATAACCGTCCATCCCGATCTTCAGAAATTTTTCTCTATCTCCTTTGATGGCGTGAGCGGTCTGGGCGATGATGGGAATGTTTCGGTCAAATTTATCTGATACAGACTTCCTTATTTCTATGGTCGCCTCAATCCCATCCATTTCGGGCATGGATACGTCCATCAAGATCAGGTCAAACGCCTCTTTGTTCAACAGCTCCAGGACTTTCTTCCCATTGTTGGCTAGAGTTACCGTATGCCCCAGGCCCTGGAGAATCCTCAGTCCAAATTTTTGATTTAATGTCTCATCTTCCGCCAGAAGTATTCTTAAGGGGTTGAGCGTCACAGGCGTATGTTGGTCAGCCGTCTCATCGGTCAGAATATCGGACTCGGATCCGATTTCAAACCTGGCCGTAAAATAGAAGATTGAACCGACGCCCGGACGGCTTTCCACCCAGATACTGCCGCCCATGATTTTTACCAGCCGCTTGGTAATGGCCAACCCCAGTCCCGTGCCACGGTATCGCTTGGTCGAAGATGCGTCGCCTTGGATAAAAGCCTTAAATATTCTATCTATTTGTTCAGGAGGAATACCGACACCCGTATCCGCCACTGAAATTAGGAGGACCAAGCTATTTGCCGCTTGAGTAAGGGAGGTTGAGTCCTCATATCGACGAACTTGGACCACGATCGAACCGGAAGAAGTGTACTTATAGGCGTTGCTCAACAGGTTGGTCAGTACCTGGCTAAATTTTCCCCTATCTCCGATCACTACTTTGGGCAACGATGATGATATTTCCAGGCGCAGATCAAGTTTCTTTTGTTCCACCGCGGGTTGGAACATGTTGATGGTTTCTTTGAACAAGCTTTCAAGTTCAAAACCGGCCAGTTCCAACTCCATTTTGTCTGCTTCTATTTTAGAGAAATCCAATATATCGTTGATTATCAGCAAGAGATTTTCACTGGCCTGACCAACCGCTTCAGCAAACGATTTTTGTTGGGTGGTTAACGAACCATCGAGCAGTAACCTGTTAAACCCGATGATGGCGCTCAGAGGGGTGCGAATTTCGTGGCTCATATTAGCCAAAAATTCACTCTTGGCCTGGTTGGCAGATAGGGCCGCCTCTCTGGCCTTGATTAGCTCTTCTTCATCGCTCTTTCGCTTAGAGATATCTTCAATTATCCAGATAGAGCCGAGCACGGGGTTTCCCGGATCAATTGCCTTTCCGGTAACAGAACACCAAATCAGGGTGTTGTCTTGGCGTTTCATCAATCTTTCGTGGTGAAACGTTTCTCCCCTGGCCAGGGCCGGATAAGCCCGGCTGCCGTATTCTTCATAATCTTCCTTTGACAAATAAATGAATTCCGTCGTCTGGCCATTAAATTCTTCAAGGCTGTAACCAAATAGCTCAGCCAGCCTGGAGTTGCACCAGAGGATCGTCCTCTCAATTAAATAAGTGATTCCAACCGGGACATTTTCAAGAATAGCCTGACGTTGCGCCAAGAGTTCATCGCGTGACATCTCGGTCAGCTTGCGCTGGGTAATGTTGTTTATGAAGGCAATTACCAGGCCCTGAGAGGAGATAAGAATCGCGCTGATTTGGACATCGATGACCGATCCATCGTAACAGCGGTGTCGGCTGTCGAAGCGGACGTTACAGTGGGTGATAATGTGTTGCATACGCGCCCTGATCTGCTCCGGCGACTCCAGGTACTCCAGATCGGTGACGCTCTTGGAGCGCAAAACCTCTCTGGAGTAGCCGCTCATGGCGCAGTAGGAGTCGTTGGCTTCCAGGAGGCGCCC
>JADFXK010000422.1 GCA_015233625.1 Deltaproteobacteria bacterium
GCCGACTACTTTCAAAGCCCACATTCCCGGTTTTGGTGGAAGCCATCCGTTGTCACTTCCAGGGGCTACCACCTGACACTTCTTGGATAATAAGCAAGTGAAATGAGCCACCCTGTGATCGCTTACGTTTAGACAGATCGAGCAGGCCGTTAAGCAGGGTTAAGAGTGAATCGGCTGACATGTTGACGATATTTAGGAACTCTCGTTGTTCCAAGGTCAGGTCGGTGTCGAGAGCCAGCTCGGTCATGCCGATAATTCCGTTCAACGGGGTCCGGATTTCATGGCTCATGTTGGCCAGAAATTCTCTTTTGATTTCATTAGCCAATTCTACTGTTTCTCTGGCCCGGCGGAGTTCCACTTCGCGCTCCCGTAACGCTTCTTCCAGGCGGTTTCGTTCTATTTCTTGGGCCAAATAGTTGGTGATCACCCGGAGGGTCAAAAGAAGCGCCGAGGCTTCCGGGCGCCTCTGGTGGTCAGCCAGAGTCAGAGTTCCGATGAGTTGTCCCCGGCCTCTTATGGGCACGCACAAGAAAGTGACCACGTTTATCCCATTCAGAAGATTCTTGTACTCAGAATTTTGATCGGCCGCGGACTCAAAGACGGCTTCACCGGTGGTGGCCACTGTTCCTGAGATAGTCTGAGTAACTGGCACGCTCATCAGCTCAGGACTCCTGGTCGGAATCCCGGTTGAACCCACAGTGATCATTTCTCCGGCATTGGCATCATACAGGTCGATAAAGGCGATCGGAAATCGAAAGGAAGAGGAGAGAATATGCGTCAACGTACCGTAGGCGGCCTCCAAGGTCGTTGTAGACAGCAGAAGGTCAGATATGGCCGCGATGGTCTCCATCTCGGCTTCATGTCTATTATTTGGTGCATCTATTAAGGTGCTTAGAATCATGGCCGTTCCCCTAACTGAGGATCAAAGTCGTCTATAACTTATGTCCAGGTCCCCTTCGGATATGGGGACCAAACAGGCCGCAGATCGTCTCGTTGAGGTTCAGCTTTGACGAGTCATAAATCTAACACGCTGAAACCAGTAACTTATGTAACGCTAATGGTCAGACCTGGTTTGTTCGATATGTGTTTTGGAGATAATTCTAAGTCTGGTGCAGGCAATGTGAGCGGTCAGAGGTCGATTCAGGGTGCTCAGTTTCATTACGAGGCGGGAATGGTTCCGCATCGACGGAAGAGCAGAGGAGCAATGGTTAGCCTGATCGGCGTGGATGGTATTTTTCGAGGATTGGCCGGAGACGGAATAAATTGTGGGGCTAAGTCGAAGTTAGCCCCTGTCCATCGGACCCGACTGTCCCCGGGGTAGGGGAGCTAGCCCATCTCTCCAGAGGATGTGAGTCTCTTAAACGCCGTAGAGGCAGCCGTAATGGTCTTATCCAGGTCTGCCGAGGTATGGGCGGCGGAGACAAACGCGGCCTCAAAGGCAGAGGGAGCCAGATAGATGCCTGATTCTCGCATGTATTTGTAGAAATTTATAAAAGCGCTGGAATTACTTTGTTTAACCGACGTGAAATCAGTGACCGGGCCGGGATGGAAAAACATGCTACCCATTGAAGCGATAAAATTGACCGTTACCGTTATTCCTTCATTTTCAGCCGCCATCCGGAGTCCAGTGAACAATTGTCGTCCCTTTTGTTCCAATTCAAGGTAAACATTATTTTTTTTCAATAGTTGAAGGGTGGCTGCCCCCGCCGCCATGGCCACCGGGTTGCCGGATAGTGTACCGGCCTGGTAGACGTTTCCTTCGGGGGCTACGGCTGACATAATCGCTTTCGAACCGCCATAGGCTCCCACGGGCAGGCCCCCCCCGATGATCTTGCCCAGACAGGTCAAATCGGGTGTCACCCCGTAAAGTTGTTGGGCGCCGCCCAGAGCGACCCGGAAGCCGGTAATAACTTCGTCAAACACGAGCAGCGTTCCATGTTTGGTGCATAGATTTCTGAGACCGGTCAGAAAACCGTCCTGCGGCAGGACTACGCCCATATTGCCGGCTATCGGCTCCACAATAATGGCCGCCACCTGGCCGGGTAAGGTGTCCATGGCCGATGAGACGCTTTCCAAATTGTTAAAGGGTAAGGACAGGGTGTGTTGGACAAACGAGTCGGGTACGCCCGGACTGCCCGGAATGCCCAAAGTGGCCACTCCGGAACCGGCCGCCACCAAAAAGGAATCGGCATGGCCGTGGTAGCACCCGTCGAATTTGATGATCTTGTCCCGGCCGGTTATGGCCCTGGCCAGGCGGACGGCGCTCATAGTGGCTTCCGTGCCAGAGTTAACCATGCGGACCATTTCTATTCCGGGTACACAATCGACAATCAACTCAGCCAGTTCTATCTCAGCCCGACAAGGTGCGCCGTAAGATGTGCCCAGGTCTGCTGCTTTCTTAACCGCCGCGATTACCTCCGGGTGAGCATGCCCCAAGATCATTGGCCCCCAGGATGCGACATAGTCTAAGTAGGTATTTCCATCCGCATCTGTGAGAGTGGCGCCTTTGGCGGAGGAAATAAACAGCGGTGTAGAATCAACCGATTTGCATGCCCGGACAGGGCTGTTAACCCCGCCTGGAATAATTGCCGCGGCCTGGTCAAACCATTTTTGGGAGGTGGAGATGTTCATTTGGCACCTGTCTCTGGTTGTGTTTCTTGTTACTGGTTGCTGGTTACACGGTACTTGTTGTCTGTTTCTTGAACTTGTCTTTGCGTTCCGTTTCGGGCATTATTGGTCGGGGAGAAAATCAATGACGAGCGACAATTCCAGGCGCCCGGGTAGATTTCCAGAATTATGCGGTGCTGGCTGCGTAACCGGCAAATCTTTAGGGAACGTAGGTCATGCTGGTTTTTTTCAGTTCTTGGCGGCTGAAAAGCAGTTCATAGGTATTCAGACCCGATTGCTTCGACATTCGGCCTGCAATCTCATAGCATTCCGTCTCAGTCGCGGCGTGAACCATGGTGAACAGGTTGTATATCCAATCACCTTGCGGAGGGCGGTGGTAACAATGGCTGACTTCCCGAAAGGAGGCCAGAAGAGTCCCCATCCGTTCTAGCTCTGCGTCCGGGGCCAGCCAGGCGACCAGGGCATTGGCTCCAAAACCTGAAGCCTGATGCTTCAACGTTGCTCCGAACCGGCGAATGACGCCGCGGCGGATCAGATCATTAATAATAACGATCACCTGATCTTCAGACAGACCGGTCGCCTGGGCCACGGCCTCAAATGGTCTTGGCCCGACCTCAAGGTCACCCTGGATGTATTTTATCACTTTCTTCTCTTCATTTGTCATCATCCTTCATTCATTATAATACTGCCCCGGAAAAGTCAAGTCTGGTTTCATAAGTTTAAACCAACTGAATCACTCTTTGGATTAAGAATTGGGAGAGCGATGACCTTTCAGCAGACTGCGAGGAGTGGAGGTTCATCAAATTAGTGGACCAAAGTCAGCTAATCAGATCTGCCGGGCGGAAGCTGTTGAATGCGGCCTGGGGTTCGGGTCAGTCAGGTCCACATTCTTTTTTGTCATCGATGCTGATAAAAGGTTGACAAGCTCGCGCAAAACTGATAATAAACCTCCCACCTGTTGGTGGTTGATGTTTTCCTTATCCAGCCGCCTAGTTGGGTCATTTCGATGATTCACATTGTAATGACAATAGCTACAATATAGCTACGACTGATTAACCTCCCAGCCTTAGGTCAACCGCGGTAGAACGGTGATCACCTCCAGTC
>JADFXK010000423.1 GCA_015233625.1 Deltaproteobacteria bacterium
AAGGCCGCCGCATATGCCCCCACCCCGTAAAAGACCGTATGATGGAATTGATACATCCCACCGAAACCCAAGACCATGTTCAGACTGGTGGCCAGCAGTCCGGTGACCCCGATCAGGGCCAACAAGTAGAGATAGAATCGTGACAAAAACAGCGGCAGGACAAGCAAGACGATGATCAGGGCCAGGCCCCAGACCCAGGGTTTCGGACTTATCCCTCCTTTAATTGACACCTTATCTCCTTCTTCCAACTACCAGACCGATTTAAGTAATCCTTTGGGGCGGAAAAGTAAGACCACGACAACGGACAAGTAGGGAAAGACAATGGCATATTGAGGCCAGACCAGGATCCCCACGGCGTCCGTCAACCCAAAGATCGTCGCCCCCAAGAGAGCCCCCCAGATGTTGCCCAGACCGCCCATGATGACGATCAAGAAAGCCTCGATAATGATATTGTGACCCATGCCCTGGCTGATGTTCTGGGTCGGAGCGACCAGGGCGCCACCTAACCCGGCTAAAAAGCACCCGATGACGAAAACAGAGGCGAAGACCCAACTGACATTGATGCCCACTGCCCCGACCATCTCCATATCCACCGCGGCTGCCCGGGATATTTTGCCTATTTTGGTCTTGTTGGTCAGGAACCATAATCCGAAGGCCACTACTGGCCCGACGATGAGTAAGAAGAGGCTATAACGCGGAAATGGCAAGCCCATGACTAAGAATGAGCCTTGCAGGATCATAGGCGCGGATAGGGACCGGTAATCCGAGCCCCAAATCAGCTTGACTAAATCACTTAAGACCAGGGCCATGGCAAAGGTGAACAGCAGCAGCATCAGGTGCTCCCGGTCATACAGCCGACTGAACACCGCTCGCTCCAGGGCCAGGCTCAACAGGGCCACCCCGGCCGGGGCCAGAATCAAAGCCACCCAGAACCCGATAGAGCCGCCCCCAAAGTAAGTGGCGATGGAGTAGGTCAGAAACGCCCCAATCATGTACAGGGAACCATGAAAAATGTTTGGGATCCGCAGCACCCCCAGGACCAGGCTCAACCCGGAGGAGACAATAAACAGGATGGTCGTCCGGCTGAGGCCCACCAGGACCTGCTGACACAGAGCAGTAACCGTTATGTTTGAGGCCGGTTCCATAACCGCTCGATTTCCCCAATACCGTTGAACTAAGGTAACAACGTTAAGATTTCTCGCTTCGCACCGAAATGACAGGGAAGAGGATCATTCAAAATGACGATGCCAGTTTGTCATTCCGGGCAAAGCGAGGAATCTTATCACATCCGAAGATGGTCAGGCCGTGTCTCTTAATTCAACATTGGGGCACGAGCCTGGGCCGGCAGATCCGCCCTTGGGGATTTTTTTGGCCCCCCGGCGGGCGGTCTGGATCGTTAACGTTAAATAGAATACCAAGGCCAACCGTTATGATTTATTTCCCGCGTGATTTCTTGATTTCCTCAACCGTCGGCAGTAGTTCTTGACCAGGTATGGTCTCGATATCCGTGGCGATCAGGAAATCATATCCGGGGGCCTTTTTGGTCACGCCCATGAACATGGGCAACATAACCTGATGATCGAAGCCTCGAACAGTCACCGGCCCCACCGGGCTGTCCACGGTCAGGTTTTCCAGGGCGTCGATGAACTTCTCGGTATCCACGGCCCCGGCCTTCTGGTACGCCCTGGCAATGAACTGGGCGGTGATGTATCCATACAAGGCCCCGACCTTCGGATAGCGATGGAAAGCCGCCCGGAATTCCTTGACGAATTCTTTGTTTTGAGGAGATTCTGGATAATAGAAGAAATAGTTGGAGGTGCCCAAAACGCCTTCTGGGGCATCCAGACCCAAGGGCATGAGCGTCGATAGTTCCGTAGCCGTGTGCATATAAAAGGGAACTTTTTGATTAAATCCGGTGGCCTTGGCTGCTTTCAAGAACGGCACACACCCGGCTCCGCCCGTGGCCACAATCACCGCGTCTGGTTTGGCTGAGAGGATGGCCGTGATGTAAGGCGTGAAATCCGGTTCTCCCACCTTCCACCAGGACTGGCCCAGCAGGGTCACACCGGGCTTGATCTTTTTAAGGTTATCCCAGACTCCATCAGCGATGGCGTGACCGTATTCATAGTCATCGCCGGCGATCCAGTACTTGAGGTAGGGCTTCTTGGCCAGGCCGATGGCTGCCGCTTTGCCGGCTAAGGTCGTGCTTTCATTCATCGAAAAAACATAACGATGGCCCTTCTCTCCGGTAATCTTGGCGCTCTTGGCAAAGGTCACCAGAAACGGAACTTTTTCTTTCAGACACAGATCGGATATGGCCAGGGCCGACGCGCTGTTGATGGACCCCATAAGCAGGTTGACTTTTTCCCGCATCAGCAGTTCCTTGGCCGCGCTAAGACTGATATCCACCTTGAATTTATCATCGCGGGTGACAAAAGTGATTTTTTTGCCTAAAATACCTCCGGCCGCGTTGATCTTATCTGTGGCCAGTTTGAACGCATCCCGGACATCATTGGTGTAAGTACTGGGTGGGCCAGTGTAAGTATCAACGATCCCGACTTTGATTTCATCGGCGGCCAGGATGGGCGACCAGGCGGCCCCCAGGACCAAAGACAGTGCCGCAATACCAGCTAACCATAACCTGCTCTTCATGCCATCTGCTCCTTTCGATTGAGGTTCTGACTAATTCAACTCGCTCTCCCACCGCAGAGGGCGATGGGACCAGCGCCACCCGCCGCCCCAAGGTGCCTCTACCGGCAGAACCGGGACGGTATTTCTGCGTCGTCTTTGTCACGTCAAGATATTGAAACGGCAATCCCAAAAGGATCATTGTCAAGCTAGAAATAGTAGAAAAAATACCAAGGTATGTCAAGTTTAATTCCGACCTGGGCTAGAGGATGCTTGTTCCTGAGGAGGGTGCCGCTTCTCTGACCAGGAGATAGAGAGTATTGGCCTTTTCCGCTTCAGCCATATCTGTCGTAAAATATCGCTGTTAAAAATAAGCGTTAAGTATATCTTGACACTTTTCACTTTATGATATAACGTCATGAGCGAGATCGCCGCTGCGGCTATTTTTGAATGTTCATAATCGCCTTTGTTTGATCCCGCCTTCGGGTGACGCTTTTCTGATCCTGGGGAATATGGTGTCACCCCCCGCAGTATCCTAAAGTCATCGATATTGACCCATAACCCGCAACTCAAACACAGGAGTCAAGGATGAAAAAATCATCAGGCTACCCCGTTTCGCGCCGTACCTTTTTGGCCACCTCGGCTCTGGCTGCGGCGGCCCTGGCCCTGGACTGGTCGGCGTTAGAAGCCCTGGCCGACAACATAGGTCCCAAAGATCAATATCCGGTGGTGATTATTGGAGCCGGACTGGGTGGACTGACCGCCGCGGCCTTGTTGGCCCGACACGGGTTCCCGGTGACGGTCCTGGAGCAGCACGACATTCCCGGCGGTTACGCCACCTCTTTTGATCGGGCCGGAGGCAAGTTCACCTTTGAAGTCTCGTTACACACCACGGCCGCCAAGAGTCCGGGCACGGAACAGATCTTGAAAGCCACCGGGGTCTTTGATCAGGTAGAGGCGGTGAAGCTGCCCGATCAGTGCCGGGTCGTCACTCCTGATTATGATCTGACTTACCCCCAGACCGATCCCGAGGGGTTAATCCGGTTACTGGCCGCCAAATTTCCAGAAGATGAAGCCGGCATCCGGGATTGCATCAACGCTATC
>JADFXK010000424.1 GCA_015233625.1 Deltaproteobacteria bacterium
AAGTAACCGAAATAGCGGGGACAAAGTAGCCACTGCCCACGGCCAATCCCACCGCCGCGATCATCCACATTCCAGCCGCGGTGGTCAATCCTTTAACCGTGCCTTTGCCCACAATGATGGCTCCGGCGCCCATGAAGCCCATGCCGGCCAGGGCATATGAGGCGATGCGGCCAGGGTCGATTCGGACGGAGCTATTAGAATCGAAATGTTTAAATATATCATGAAGGTGGAGTGACGTCATCATGATCAAACAACAACCCAGAGACACCAGAATATACGTTCGGAATCCCGCCGCCTGGCCATGAGTCTCTCGCTCAAAGCCGATTAATCCACCCAAAAGAGTGGCCAACAGAAGCTTGCAGATGGTTTCCGAGAGGACGTCGGGACTAATATAAAATAGCTGTTGCAGTCTAATCTGCCAGTCCAATGTTCCGTTCTCCTTAGCCCGGTCGAAAATTGAAGTACAGACATTTGCCGCCCGCTGGACTTATCCAAGACTAAAGTAGTATACACCTGCTACCTGGTATTGTCACTATCTACTTTGATAAGTTGGAAGAAACCATAGCCTTCCATGGCCGTAATGATTTAGGGTTTAATTTAAATGACCACCGGTTAGTCCGGGATCGGTGACCAGAGCGGCCTCAAACCACTCGCCGGCGTTGAAACCGTTGTAAACGTTTTGTCATCAGGTCCATCACCGGTCTCAGTTCAGACGATTTAAGAGCCAGGGTCACGGCGCCGTAAACGATCATGCCCAACAGAATTCCGCCGATGACCATCAGCAGGACACTGGTGGTCGGCATATTATGTCGATAAAGAGGTACAATCACCCCAAAATGAATGACGAGTCCCATCACGGTCGCCGCGGTCGCCACTTTTATCGCTGACTTTACAATAGATTTTGTTTGAAGATCGGATAATCGGCAGTGCAACAGCCAGGCCAACAGAGCCAGATTAACGCCGGCCGAAAGACTGTTGGCCAGGGCCAGGCCCGCGGATTGCATCGGGCCCATCAACAGCAGACTGAACAAGACATTGGCCACCAGACTTAAGGCGGCCACCTTCACCGGGGTGGCGGTATCTTGGAGGGCATAAAAGACGTTAACTACAATCCGGACCCCGGCTATCGCGGCTAACCCAACAGAATACCATAGCAAAGCCGATGACGTGGCTTCCACCGCTTCCCAGGTGAATCGGCCGCGCATGAATAGCAGCGCCACAATGGGCCGGCGGAGAACAATCAGGCCGACCATGGCCGGGACGGTGATAAATAGAACCAACCGCATCCCAAAAGAGAAGGTCGCACCCAGCCCGGTCATGTCATCTCCAGCCACATGCCGAGACAAGCTGGGTAAGATCGCCGTGGCCACGGCCACAGCAAAAATACCCAACGGGAATTCCAGAATTCGGTCGGCAAAATAAAGGTAAGAAACACTGCCCTGGGGCAACATAGAGGCCAGCAGGGTGCCCACCGCCACGTTTATCTGATAGACCCCCGCCCCCATAGCCGCGGGGACGAACAATAGAAAGATCTTTTTAACGGCTGGATGTTTATAGTCAAAGCTGAATCTAATCATCGCCCCCTTCTGAATCAGAAAAGGGACCTGGAGAGCCAACTGGGCTACCCCGCCGATGATCACCCCCCAGGCCAGCCGGTAAACCGGGCTTCCGACCAAAGGCCCCAGGAGATAGACGCTGGCGATCATGCTCAGGTTAAGGAGGCACGGGGCCAGGGCCGGGGCGGCGAAATGATTTAGTGAATTAAGCACCCCCATCATTAATGAAATAAGGGAGATAAAGAAGATGTAAGGAAACATGATCCTGGTCAAGGAGACGGCCAGATCAAACTGAGCGGGAGACTTGACAAATCCCGGCGCCAACACGGAGATAACCGCCGGGGCAAAGACCACGCCCAAGATCGTCAGGACGGTGAGCAGGATAACCATTAAGGTAAACACGACCCCGCCCAACTCCAGGGCTTCTCTTTTTGATTTTTTGGTTAAATACTCCGTAAAAACGGGAACAAACGCAATAGTCAAGGCACCTTCGGCAACCAATCGACGGAGCAGATTGGGGATTCTAAAGGCGACGAAAAAAGCATCAGCGGCCATGGATGCGCCTACAAAATAGGCGGTGATCATGTCTCGCAAAAAGCCCAAGATGCGTGAGAGGAGCGTGGCGAAACCGACTACCCCGGCGGCCTTAGTTAGATTTTTTTTTTCATTCATGGAGTTCTTAGACAACCTTTGTTGATTTGCACAGGTAAGAAAAAGCTTGACAAGTGGCTAGGGAATGGTTAAAGATTTATTTTTTTAGAGTTAACTCATCTGTCCCCGCGGCTATGTTCCGTGATTTAGAAAGACCGATTTAAGAACCTAATTTAAGAAAAAGACACAAACAAAAGGAGAATCAAGTTGGCCAACCATAAATCCGCTCTTAAAAGAGCCCGGCAGACCATTATCCGGCGTGAGCGCAACAAGTCAAACAAAACCCAGATGAAAAATGCCATCAAAGTCGTTCGCAGCGCCATTGATGACGGTGATCAAGCAAAGGCCTCGAGTCTTCTCTCGATGGCTAACAGCATCATTTTCAAGACCGCCTCTAAGGGAACCATTCATAAAAGAACCGCCGCCCGGAAAGTGTCCAGATTGGCCAAGGCCGCTAACAGCCTCAAAGCCTAGATTTGTTTGACACCGGATGCTATCGTATTTTTGAAAAAGCAAACCGCAGAGGAGGCGGAGAAAAGAAGAGAGCGCAGAGTTTCTCTAGTAATTATAAGACTAAAGAAACCCTCCGAGTCCTTTCCTTTTCACTGCGTCCTCTGCGGTTTGCCGTTTGTGGCGTCATTTTTTCGTCTTTCGGGCCGAACGGGGGACACCCTAGATCAGAATCCGGCTAGCATCCGGTCGTGCATTTTCTGGGCTAAATTTTTGGCAATTTGTTTGATAGCCTCCTGAAGACTGGCCTGGCCCGCCCTGGGGTCGGAAACATCAACCAGGTATTCATAGTGCCACGACAGATTGTCATCCCGCCAGAGGACTTTGTTTGTCCCCAGCTCCGTCAGCCGGGCTTTGACCGTCACCCAGGCCCGCTTCTCCAGAGGAACATTGTATTGCCCATAGGATATGGTATCCACTCTTAGGGATACCACCTCGCCTTCCACAATCAGGTCGGCCCTGGTTCGGTCCGTTACCTTCAGTACCCCACTCCTGGAGAATTCAAACCCCAAGGCATCAGAAAAAAAGGCTCCGATGTCAGGCTCGGTGGTCTTGTTGTCGAACATCACGATACAAACGCTTTTGGCGTGGGGGGGTAACTTGACTTCCCCGGGACCGAATCCGTACCCGCACCCAATGGCCAACCACATGCACCCGGTGAATAAAATCAGCCAGGTCCAGCTTACGGCCCGGACAGGTCGGCTCGGGCTGAGAGAAATCACGGCCCGATCGGGGGATGATTTTTGTATTATCATGTTAGAAGGAACCTCAGGTAAGCGGATCAGATAACCCGCCTCCCTCATGACCGGTACCCGGCCGGCAAGCCGGCTAGATAACGATATTGACCAGTTTGTTCTTGACCAAAATGACCTTCTTGACCGCGGCCCCCCCGATGAAGGTGACGATCTTTTCATCTTCCAGGGCTCTTTGTTTGATTTCTTCTTCGTCTGTGTCCACCGCGATGGTCAGGCGGCTCCGGAGTTTCCCGTTTACCTGAATAACAAGTTGA
>JADFXK010000425.1:0-488 GCA_015233625.1 Deltaproteobacteria bacterium
CGGAGAGTTTGAAAACCTCTTCTTTTTCATCCCAGCTCTGATTGACGTCGAATTCGATTCCCAAGGTTGTGGCTAACATTTGGGCGGCCAAGTCTTCAGCGTAATCTCCGGCTGTCTTGGCGTTGTCGCCATAGGCATGGTGTTCGGAGAGGTAACCGTACTGGTTGCGGTCCCGAGGGATGGCCAGGCCGACAGAAGCAGAGATGAGTCGATTCGGCTCGTTGGTTTCATTCCGCGATATAACCACAAAGAGTATTTGGCCCGGTTTAAGATAGTCAAGGGCCCGTTTGCGGGTGATTATCTTACTGCGCGGTGCAATAATACTCGACGTCTGGACCAGATTTTGGGATGCCAGGCCGGCATCACGTAGAGATTCTTCAAAACTGGCCAACTTTTCTTTGTGGCGACCGAGCCCCTTAGTCAAAAAGATTAATTTTGGTATAAGCATATCATAGCTCATTTCTGTTCCCCAGACGTCCGGCCGCAAA
>JADFXK010000425.1:549-3669 GCA_015233625.1 Deltaproteobacteria bacterium
CAACACATGTGTCATCAGTTAGATGTCATCTAACGCTCGGTGGCCGGTTCCCAGTTGTAATTGATTCTGCTGAAGACCCGTGGCCAAGATAGACTCGCCCAGGTCGCTCTATAAGACGAACTCCGCAGCGCCGCTGTGGCGTGTTTGCTCCTTACCAAAACTTGACATGTTTTTCAATAACCTTTTTCGGATTCACTCAAAAAAGGCTTTGCCGGCAAGGTGACATTAAGAATAGTTCCGCGGCCGAGATGGCTTTGGACGTTGATTTCTCCGTAATGGTCGTTGATGATCCGCTGGGCCAGAAACAGCTCCGGACACATCTCATCAATGTCTAATGGGGTGAGAGAATCATTGAGAACCCGGTCGATGCGTTCCCGGGGGAGGCCGATCCCGCTGTCACTCATGGTTATCTTTATGTTATCTTTTATTTTCTTGGTCTCAATCTTTAATGTGCCCCCGCTGGGCATGAATTTGACGGCGTTAATAACCAGATTGAGCACAGCCTGATTAATTTGGTCCGGAGAAGCCGTGATGGCCGGCAAGTAGGGGGAAAACTTGGTTACGACCAGGATATTCAGGCTTCTTAACCGCGGCCCCAGGAGATGGAGCAACTGGCCAAAGGACTGGTTAATATCCACCTGGGCCAGAGACAGCCTCCGGCCAAAGATGAACGCCTCTAAGGCCGCGGCCATGGTTGAGACGCGATGGATGCCTTCCTGGGCGGCCAAAAGTTTGTCCGGCGACGCGTTCGGCTGGTCCGGAGTTCTGATGGCTTCATCTATCACTGTCTCGATCTGCCTGGTGATGTTGACTATTTCTTCGGTCACCGGGCCAAGCAGACGACCCGCTGAGGACCACTTTTCCGACTGAACCAACCGGCCTTCAAGGTATTTGACGTAGGAGGCATTATAGCAGTTAATCTCGACCCCGGACCACTGGTGGTGATGATCAGAGATTGACCGGGCATTGGTTCGAACAGGTATCTTAACCTTGTTCTTGCCCAGAAGATGGTGCGCCACCCCTTCGATGCGGCCATTATCACCCAAGCCCCGCAGCCTTTGTAAAATGTCCTCTTTCTCTTCATCGGGCAGCAAATCGGATACTTTTTTCTTAAGCAATTCATTTTGGTCAAAACCCAAAGCCGCAATGGCCGCAGGATTGGCCGAAGAGATGCTGAGATTGGGCGTGAACCGGAACACCATGTCCCACGACTGGTCCATGAGATCATTGATTCTCTTATCCTGGTCGGTTTCCAGGGCGGCCCGGTACTGCGATTCCTTTTCCAAACCTTCCCGGCAGAGTTTCAGTTCTTGTTCCAGGCTCATCAGGGCTTTTCGCCCGAGGAGCAGAAAGACGCTCCCGGTGTACTCACCGGCTAAGTTAGACAGAGGCATGGATAGAATTCGGACAGGGGCATGTTCTCCCTGACCGTCAAACAGCTCCAGACCATAATCGCCCCACTCGCCCTTGGCTCTGTCGATGAGTTGCCGGCGCAGCCTGGGTAAGGAACTTCTGGCACAAAATTTTGCCGGGCTCTGCCCGACCAGTTTCTCTTTTTCTTGTTTGAACGCGGAGATAAGCGCCGGGTTAGCGAAGATGATTCTATTTCTGATATCGGTAACACCCATGGAGTTAGGAACAGTCTCCAACAATTCTTGAAGTTTGGGAGGGATCGTCTGAGTCCCTCTGTCTATTCGAATAAGGGATAAAGGGTCGAGAGTCAGGACTACCACTCTGACCACCTTATCATCTTTATCTTTTATGGGAACGGCCTTAACCTGAAGTATTCGGCCAAGTCTCGTGCAGCCATGACCGGTATGCATGAGTCCATCATCAATAGCGGCCTTGATCAGGCAGTCGGCACAGGGGGTGGGCTCCTCATCCCGGGGTCGATTGCGCCAGGTGGGGCGAAAAAGATCATAACAAAAGGTCACCGCAGGACTCTTGGAGGTGACGCCCACCAGTTTTTTCATGTACTTATTCAGGGATAGCAACCGATAGTCACGGTCGAGCACATGGATGCCGATTTCGGCCTGATCAAGGATGGCTTGAAGTTTCTGGACTTTGAAGCCGGCGACCTCTTGCTCATTCACTCTTTTCTTTTTGGCCTGATGTTCTTTTAACCGCTTCCGAAGTTTATTGGCCAGGGAAAGATCGGATTGGGTCTTGGAGATGACATCAAGGCAACCCAGCCGGAACGATTTGACCGTGGAATGGAAATCAGGTGCTTCCGTGACTACGACCAGAGAGGCATCCGGGACGGTCCGTCGAAGTTCCGAGAGAAATCGGGTTTCAGTCTGCCCCAGTGGAAAGATATCCGCAATAATCAGATTGGACCGATTAGCTTGAGCATCGGTCAGACAATCGGTCAGGTTGGTAAAAACGGTCACCTTGCGATCATCAGCGGCCAGCAGCCGGATAAAGCGTTGGGCCGACGCCTCATCCCGGTCCACAATCAATATCCGGTCCATATGTTTCCCAATGGTCCTTTATCGTCATGTGATGGTCATTAATCAACAGGGATTCACTCCCGAAGGCAAGGATGTTTAGATAGTTTCATTGCTAACGGGGACAGGCCCTTACAACCGACGTCACACTATGGGTCCTTTAATTACCGGACGTACCGGCACGCCGTCCGGCCTACAGGATTAACATCCGACGCGGCTTCCGGATACCGGTGTTCCCACTTCACGTCGCCCAATTTCTGTCCCGCTGCTAAAATATCTGACCACCTGGCGCAGAGCTACTCCATCCAAAAAGCTCGGGGCAGAGTGAGAACCGTAGTGAGTTGGCTCTTCCGCTAGACATCTTCCCGTTTTAGTCTCTACGCGAACCCTATTTACCCAATCAAAAAAAATATAGAGTTGACAATTGGTTAGTGCTTTAGATAGGACAGACATATCTAAGATACGGGTGGTATTCGTGTCTTGGGGCCGTGTTTCACAAATCAAGATATTACAGAGCCCCAAAGCCTTCAGATAGTCTCTGGTCATTTCCCCTCGTTGTATATGATGAGGTAACATGTCGAAAATTATAGGCACACTTTGCTTACTGGTGTCTCTTAAAACGCGGATTAGAGTCTTTGAAGTCTCCGACTCGGGCAAGAATGACCATCCGTTG
>JADFXK010000426.1 GCA_015233625.1 Deltaproteobacteria bacterium
CACTGGAGCTGCACCCCACCAAAGAGATCAGGGACATCGTGGAGAGAATAAGGACGCAAGCGGCTAATGAGATCAAAATTTTGTTTTTCTTCAACACGGTCCTCCAATAGCAGGTTCAGTTAGTATTGAATGAATGAATCAAATTATGTACTTGAAGTCAAGGGAATTCGTTCTATGTATTTGGGCCGCAACATGGCGCGTGACCTCTATTGGCCACCTCCGTCCTTGGGGTTGACAGGTCCGAATTATTCTGATAGAAGGCCGAATATGGAAGTGGATAGCTCGCTGGTGGGGCTCCCGGACTTCAAATCCGGTGTGGGGCACTAAAACTGTCCCGGGTGGGTTCGATTCCCATGCACTTCCGCCAAAATAAAATTACCGCCTGTTGTTACAACTCGTTGAAGGTTGCTTGGCACTGGTTTTTCGTTTACTTAAATCAGTAATCAGCAACCTGCAGGGTCCTCTCAGAAACGTCAATTATTGTCGTATCCAAATATATAATGAGTCATTTCTCGGGACAGGTGATGGAGAATGAAGTTTGCCCTTTTTCTTGGCTGCACTATTCCAGCGCGCTCTCGGCAATACGAGATGTCAGCCCGTAAGGTAGCCGATAAACTAGGTATTTTGTTGGAAGATGTGCCTGGATTCGGCTGCTGCGGCTTTCCGCTAAAATCTGTAGATCCCGAAAAAACGACCCTTTTGGCCGCATGGAACCTGTCCCTGGCAGAGGAGAAGGGCTTGCCGGTGATGACTTTGTGCAGCGCCTGTTCCTCAAATTTGGCTGAGGAAAATCATCGGCTCAAACACGATGATCGGCTCCGCCGCCGGATAAATGAAAAGCTGGCTCGAGTCGGAAAAGAATTTCGAGGGACAACGGAAGTCAAGCATATCCTTCGGGTCATCCACCAAGACCTGGGATTGGAAAAGATCACTCAAGCGGTTAAAATTCCGTTGACGGGACTGAAAGTGGCCAGTCACTATGGGTGCCACTATCTTAAGCCATCTGAACTCTACGATAAATTCGACGACCCGGAAAACCCCCGCAGCCTGGACCAAATAGTCGCGGCCATTGGCGCGACCCCGGTGAATTACGAACGGGTCAAGCAGTGTTGCGGTGGTGCTGTGTTGGTATCCGATGAAGCCACGGCCCTGGGATTGACCAAGGATAAATTAGACGCCGTTAAGGCTTCCGGGGCCGAAGCCATGACTCTGGTTTGTCCCTTCTGTAATGTTATGTATGATAACAACCAGAAAAGCATTGAGACCAGATTTGCTAGTGAATATGGTTTGCCGGTTTTCTACATGACGCAGTTGATGGGTCTGGCCATGGGTGTCTCAAGCAAAGACCTGGGCATGAACTTGAACTCCGTCAAAACCAAAGAATTGATTGCCCGGTTTTCTGCCGAAGATGAAGACGATGAAAAGAAGGAAAAGAAAAAGGTCAGAAAAGATAAACCTGGTCCACCCTTGCAACCTTTGATAAAATGAGTGGCTCGTTAAATTAAGGCTAATCAATGGAAGAGAAACGAGAACCGGTAGATCTCGCCCGCAGCGATTTCAATTTTGCTAATCAGGTGGCCCAGACAGAAGGGGGACAACAGATATCGCGCTGCTTTGCTTGCGGCACCTGTTCAGCTTCGTGTCCTGTCCGCCGCATTAATGACAAATACAACCCCAGGCGGATTATCCGCCAGGTTTTGCTTGGACTCAAAGAAGAAGTCCTGAAGAGCGGATTTGTGTGGCTTTGTTCCGCCTGCTATTCTTGCCAGGAGCGATGTCCCCAAGGAGTCAAGATTACGGATATCATGACCGCCCTTAAGAACATGGCCGCGTCCTCTAATTGCGTTCCCGACGGGGTCCTGGCCCAGATGGAGTTGATCAAGAAGCAAGGGAAAGTATATGCAATTGACGAATTTGATAACAAAAAGCGGATCAAAGCCGGACTGCCGCCCCTTCCGGAAGAAATAGATGAAATAGCGCAACTACTGTCCGTCCCTTAATTATAGGAGGAGAAAACATGGCCGTATATGAAGGATACAACCTACCAGATGATTTATATTATCATGAAGAGCATAGCTGGGCTAAAGTGGATGAAGACGGCAATGTGATCGTGGGGATGTCTGACTTTTTCCAAAAAGAAGCCGGCGACGTTGTGTTCATTGACCTGCCTGAAGAAGGGGATGAGGTAGAGCAGGGCGATGTGTGCGGTAAGATCCAGTCGAGAAAATGGATAGGCAAGCTGTGTTCTCCCGTATCCGGCGAAATCATCAGTATCAATGAGGCGCTTGAAGATGATACGACCCTGATCAATCGTGATCCTTATGGTGACGGTTGGATTTTAGTTATTGAACCTTCAGAGCTTGATGAAGAATTGAAGGCGCTATATCACGGCGACAAAGTGGGGCCATGGATTGAGGCCCAAATCGCAAGAGCCAAAGAGGAGAAGGCCAAGGTCGGTTGATCGGACCATCTGGCTCTGGTCATTTAGGCGATCCAGCCCCATGGACAGTGAGGGCCACCCTGAGGCGGGATTCGATCCGGAGGCAACCTGCGCCTGCAAAAGTGCCAATTAGGTCCGTGCAAGGTTGATTATCCTCCGCGGCTGGAGGTGGCTGATCCGGCTGGGTGAGGGACTAGACTGAAAAAGGCCTTTCCTGAAGAGGTGTTGTGGCCCATTGGGTCTCAATTCAAAAAAAAAATTATAGGAATAAAAAAGCATTGACAGCTTCAGTATTTGGTGATAATTTGTCACACGATTATAGTGGATGGTAATTCAAATAAATCATTTAGATAGATAAGGTCCGCGGGACGTCCGCAGGCGTGATCTGAGAGTGTCAAAACCGATTGTCAGTTCAAAGAAGTTACGAAACGAGGGATGGTTAAACATTTATTAAGGCAATGCCAAGGGGGGTGAGAAAAGAACAAGGGGGAGTAATTGTTGCCTGATTCAAATTAATAAAACGAAAGCCTTAAGGAGGAAAGAGAATGAAGAAACTGTTAGTCGCGTGCTTAGCCGTGGCGGTGTGCCTGATGCTGGCCGCCCCGGCGATGGCCGAGTTTAAGGTAGGCTTTCTGGCCTACACTGACTTAGGCTGGTCGACCAAAGACAAAAATTTGACCGTCAACCAAAAAGAAAATGTTACCTCTAACTTCTTGAATATGCCGGGGCACTCCCGTATTTACGGTACGTTCAAGAAAGAAAACGTTACTGGTTACTTCGAAATCGGCCTGGGCAATGACGAACTTCGCCCCAGGGACGTCAACCTCCGCAAACTCTATGGAGTGTATCACTTCGGAAACCATCAGATCCAGGCTGGCCAGACCGAGCCAATTCTTGCCCGGTTCAACCCGCCCCAACTTATGGGTCTCGGCGTAAATAACCACATCATCATGATCGGCTGGGGTAACCCTAACTATGAACGGCTCCCAGTGGCTAACTACTCCTACAGCGCCGGGCCTGTCACCTTCATCGGTGGCTTTTTCTCTCCTCCGGGTGGAAAAGTCGGCGGCTCCTTTACCTCTCCTGGTGCTGCGAATACTACCGACATGTACTGGAATGTTCCCGGTGTTGAATTGAAGGTCGCTTACCGCAGTGAGATGTTTTATATCGCTCCCGCCGTTGCCTGGGGGCAAGTGAAATGGGAAGGCGTCCCCAACGGC
>JADFXK010000427.1 GCA_015233625.1 Deltaproteobacteria bacterium
TGAATTGGCTGTCGCTGTGCTCGATGAAACCACTCCGCCGTCTCGGGCAAAAAAAGCCGACGAATACGCCAAGGTGGGCGATCTTTACCGGCGGTTGAAACAAAAATTTAAAGAGGAACATAATGAACCGGAGGCGTCCACATGGCACTACAACGAAAAGGAGATGCTCCGAAAAACCGAGGGGCTGCGGTGGCGTAGTTCCAGTGATCGGCTCACTTCTCTTAAGACCTGGCTTTCATTTGCCCTCTTAACCATTTATTATCATTCCAGCGGGTATGCGGAAAGGCCGTTTAAGGCTGGCCTGTGGATGCTCGGCCTGATGATGGTATATCCTGTGGTGATAAGCTGGTGTGACCTGGATTTTAAACATCAGACCCCGGCCCAGGTGGCGGCACAGGTTCAGACCGTAAGGCCGGGCAACGCCAAAAGGGTATCTGCGTCTGGGTGGAATCCGTGGCCTGATTGGTGTAACTATTGTTATAACACCTGGACATTTAAGGGCCAAATAACGGTTGGGGCCTGGCAGCACATCTGGTGGGACAAAAATCCCCATTTCGAGCCGATCTCACCTTGGGGCAGCCTTGGTATTATGGTTTTCGCCAAACTACTTATTCCGCTGCAGGCGGTCTTTCTGATCCTGGCCGTTCGGAATAGATTCAGACGATGATCATCTGTGACCCGGCAATTCTTGGCCGCGCCAAAATTTCGTGCGGCTCTTCCGGCGCTGTCCTTGGTGGTCATGGCTAGGCGAATGTATCAACGAGCGAACCGACGGTTTGGCCTTTCATATTCGCCCCCGGCTGGGAGGCGGCTGGAGAGACGGCTCTATCATCGGAGTCGCCATCGTTCTTGACCTGGCGAGCAACCGGTGTGACCGACTGGAGGGGTTGATAGGCCTGGATAGTGGCAAAGCTTCCCGATAAAATTGAATTGAGCAACATAATAAATCACCTCCTGCTGAGATGTATAACGCCCGGCACTGGACAACTGCACTTTGGTTTCTCCTTTAGTATCGGCTTATTTATCTTTTTCTTTAAAAGAATATGCGGCTCTGGGCCACCTCATGGATTGGGACAGGAGTTTCTATGCCTCTGCTGAACAATTTGGTGCCCTCAGGCCTACAAGCCATAGAGGCGTAATACCCAGGATGTGCTCATCGGCAATCATGCATGAAGTTAAAAAGTGGCTGATATTATTGAATAAGTAATAAAGTTTATATTCCGGGTTATTCTTGAAATGCTATTCGCCTGGACAGGCGAAGTCGTGCTCTTTCTTATTACTTTTGGAAGACACAAACCCCGATGGGATCTTTATGCTAAAGAATCTCCCTGGCGGTTTGCGATTTTTTCGGAAATAAGTCTCTGGATAGGGATGGCATTCTGGCTAGCTGTCATTGCAGTGTCATATAAGTTGTTGGTAAAGGGATAAATATCATCCTATTAGCCCGGCTGAAGCCGCGGTTAGTTGGCCAATATCGCCCGGACGTGGGCCAGGGTCTGGGCATCCAGACCGCCGCCGGCCAGGTATTCATCCACTCCGCCGTAATTCGTCCGAATGTAATTCAGGGTCTGCTGCATGGCATTGGGCGGAGACTTGAGCAGCGGTTGAATTCTGGTGGGGTCGAGACGCTTATACGGCGGCGCGACACTGGGCGCGTAATATTGATCGGTCAGCAGATAATCGGCGATGATGGTCTCGTCCGGGACATTGACGGCCATCAACACCAGGGCGGCGGCGACCCCGGAACGGTCTTTTCCGGCCGTGCAGTGGACCACCATGCCCGGTCCGTGTTCGGCCAGGTCATCAAACACCTGGGCGTAAGCTTCCGCGTATTCATCGACGAATTGACGGTAGAGCTGGATTAAATCGGCCTCCGTGAAGCCCTGGCCGCCTTCGGAGATCCGGTTGTGCAAGTCGGCGGCGTCATACAAAATCGGCCGCCGCAGGTAAGCCATGTCGCCGGTGATCGCCGGAACATCAGCCCCGTCCGCGGCGGTCACCTCGGTATCCATCCGCAGATCGACGGCCAGGCCGAGCCCCGAGTTCTTCAGATAGGCCATGTCGTCCGAGGTTAGACGATTCAGCGCATCCGACCGGAAACAGACTCCCCACTGCGTAGTTCTACCGTCTTTTGTGGAATAACCGCCTAAATCGCGAAAATTGGTCGCTCCCTGCAGGCTGACCCGGCGTACTGCGACTGTGGCTGGCGGGCAGTCCGGGGTCTTGAGGGTGAAATACCAGCGCCGGGCCGCGTCAAGCCCGGAAATAACGGTTGAGCCGCCGTGGAGCGCCCGACCGACCGGAGTGGTGTAATTCATCTCCTCCGGCGACTTACCGGCATAGATCGTCACCTGGCGGCCCGGTTCGGCGGCCCAGGAGAGGACATAGTTGCCGTCCGCATCCTGGGTGACCTGGGCGTTCAACGACCGGCCGAATGGTTTGGGGCGCTCGTGGGCCCAGACTCTCTGTTCGACCCGAGGATGGGGCGGCAGATGTTGGACAACGGGTGATAACCGGTTTAGACTCATCGGCATTCGAACCTCTTCCCTCTGCTGGTGATCCGTTTTTTTGAGAGTGTCGCGGGTATCCATAACCCCCGCGGCACCTGCAGCCGAGATCGATCTTAGCACATATTTGTTACCATCAGATCAAGATTTTTTGACAATTGGCCGGAAATAACCGAAAGAAGGCGGAAGCGACGGTAGATCGCTTTCCGGATTTGGCCGCGTTGGTCGAGATCAGGATCATCGGCCGGCGCGGCTGGGCCGGAAAGCGTCATCAAAACGAAGAAACTCAAAACCTGCGGGATAGGTTTATGTTGTTCCCCCTGGTTGATTTTCAGGTCGCCATGTGCCGGCAGGTCAGCTCATTCGCCCGGCTCCCGGCTGTTTCTCTTTTCCACCACATCGGCCATGGAGGGACGTCTCCGGCAAAGCCCGTCGTGGACAAACTTGGCCAGTTCCGTTTTATGTTCCTCGCTCAACGGCTCATGGGTGCCGCTCACAAATTCGGTCTCCGGGAATTCACTCTCCAGGAGGCTCTGATACTTCTTTCTGAAGGGGCAGATCATTTCCAGGCAATTGGCGAAGTGGACGGCATCTACGCCGCTCGAAACCAGCGTCTGCACCCGGCGGACGATCTTCTCCGGGGCAAGCAGGGTCGGGCAGCCGGCGCAACTGATGATGCCGACCACCTGGGCTCCACCCCGGTCGGCGTAGCGGGCGAACGTCCCTTTGCCGGCGTGGCTGTCTTCCAGACAGGCGAACGAAGTGCAGGCCATGTCGTTGGTCATGTTGGAACAGGTGATGATAGCGATGCGGGCCATGATGATTCCTCCTTGTGTTGGGTTGGTTTTCATCCCTGGGGATGACTCTTGGGTATGACGGCCGAGCCGACCGACCGCCGGTCGTTTACGGGTAGAACACAATAAGGTTATAATGGAACCAGACTATCATTCAGACCGGTTGGTATGTATCGAACCAAAAAAATGCCCCCTAAAAAGAGGATATCCGGATAGATCAGGCAAAGGGCGAGAAGGAAACCGCCAAAATGGGCCAAACTCCCCTGCCCTGCTCTTCAATGTCATTTACTTAAGCGACGGACAATCGTGCTAACTTTTTTAAAATAGCCAACTCCAGATAAGCCCCAACGGGGCGCAC
>JADFXK010000428.1 GCA_015233625.1 Deltaproteobacteria bacterium
CCGGCGGAGTTGGTTTTCGAGATTTTGATGATTGAACATGTGGACCCCTTCGCCTTTCAAGAGCAAAACAGCCAGTTGGAACGAATTAACCTGATGCACCGGACACTCGTTCTGCTGGGCGCCAACGGCAAAGACACCTACCGGTTCCGGCGAAGTCATGCCGGGGCCTGGGGGCTGGCCCAATTCACCCGGCCAAGTTGGGATGATATGAGAAGGTTCTATCCCCAGGTGGTCAACCGGCCTTTTGACCCGGGGGCCCTGGATCATCTTACAGCCATCAAGGCTCAGGTCATGCTCTTGGATTATGACCTGGAAAAACTAGTTTTTACCTCTGACCAGGAACGCAACCAGCAGATCAAGCGGCAATGGCTGGCCAATAATCCGGCTAAGATGCACCCCTTTATGGCCGCGTCCTACAACACCGGACCGGGACGGGTGAATCGGAGTATTCAGCAGTTGGGGCACACCTGGATGGACCGGCACTACACCTGCGCTCCGAACGATAAAGATTACCAGCAGAGTTTCTGTAGTATTCTTCCCGAGACCCTGGTTTATCTGAAAAAATTCTATTTTTACGCCAAATTTCTGGGCGCCGCGGAGATCTCTTCGGCTAACGCCCAGTCAGGCCCGCCGGAAAATAAATGGAAAAATGTGGCCATTGATGACCCTGGCTCAATGACGGCCTTGACCATCCCGGATGGACCCGGGCCCAACAGGATAAAGGCCGCTGGAAGCCGGGCCAAAAGGAGGCAAATTCTCTCGCACCGGTCCGGACCTAAACGGATCTCCCTGGCGGCCAAAAAACGGGGCAAGAATGTTCGAGTCTCCTCCCATCGGCTTAAATCCAAAAATAGAACGGCGAGCATTCAAAAAAAAACGAAGACGGCCAGGCTCACTTACCAAAAACCAAACGCCAAGCATCGGGCCAACAAGATTCGCCAGGCCCGACGTTGATCTCAAGAGGATCCTACGCATTTCAAAGACGACGGCAAAAGATGTCGGGATGGTGAAAGACTATGATTTCTCAACAAAGGGAGATAATCATTGACCTGGCCCAGTCCTCGGATCAAGAGTCGGCTCTCATTTTTAGACGCCCCATGAAAGTGGAACCCGACAAAGTTAAGGATAATGGGGTCCATGTCACTTTTTACTCCCCTCGCCGAGGCACCCCACCCGGACTGGTTTCCAATCACTATCGCCTTCCGCTGGTAACGATTGGACTCTACCAAAGTATCGTGGCTTTGCTCAAAGTGGTGGAATACGAATTATCAGACCGGAGAATCAGGGTTCATTTCGGCCGGCCCATATCCTCCTGGACAGACCGCGCGGGCATCGCGGTAATGAGCTTTAAGTTGATGCGGTTACCTCGTTTTTTCCCCCGGTTCCGTTTTGTCATCATCTACCTGGGTAAGTCAGACGCACACGAGCCGTTGCCGGCAGGGTAGACGACCAAGAAAGACTATCGTCATCATGAATCCAGTTTCCGATGAGCCTGATTTTGGCGAGTTTACTCGCGGCGAGGCGTCAACTCCTCATACCTTAACCACAAGATATGTGGTGGCCCTGGCTATCGTCGCGGCCTTGCTCATCGTCGGCCAGGTGGTAGTCCAATACTCTCTTTTGGCTCAGGAAGATGATTCCCGGACCATAAATTTGGCGGGGCGGCAACGGATGCTTTTTCAGGTCATCTGCCGCCAGGCCCTGGCCATCGAGGTAGCCCCGGACAGGTCGATGCTGGGTAAGGCGGCTTTCAGGTTAAGAGTGGATCTGACGGAATTTACTCGAGTTCACCTAGGACTGCTGCATGGGGACGCTGCTCTGGGGCTGGATGGTGATAACAGCCCGGAGATCCTGGCTCTCTTTCGGGAATTGGAGCCCGCCCGCCTGGCCATCGTTCACGCCGCTACCCAACTCCTGGGAGCCATTAAGAACAGCCATGAAAAGTTCGTTCCTTCCGACCAGGTGGCCGTCATTTTGTCCTATGAGCGTGAATTTGCCGAGAGGATGGAAAGAATCGTCTTTCGCTACGATTGGGAGTCGCACCAACGGGTGACCGTGTTGCGTCATATCGGCCTGATCTTGACCGGAGCCATCCTGCTCGTACTGGTCATGGAAGCGCTGTTCATTTTTCGTCCGGCAGTCAAACAAATTGGCCGAGACATTGAATATCTCCAAAATCTGTCGTTACGCGACGGGCTCACCGGGGTGGCCAACCGCCGCAAATTTGATGACTTTTTAGAAATGGAATGGCGTCGGGCCATCCGGGAGGGTCAACCCGTTTCTCTGATCATGATGGACATCGATTATTTCAAGGCTTTCAATGATACCTACGGACATCAGGAAGGAGACCAGGTCCTCACCCGGGTCGCCCAAACCGCAGTCAAATTGGTCAAACGCCCGGCTGACCTGGTGGCCCGCTATGGCGGGGAGGAGTTCGCCGTAGTCTTGCCAGGTACCGGCCTGGTGGGCGCCAGACATGTGGCTGAAAAGATTAGACAAGGAGTCCAGCAGTTGGGGATCGCCCACAGTTTGTCGCAGATGAATCAGATGGTTACCGTCAGCCTGGGTGTCGCCGGCCAGATACCGTCAGTTAATTCGTCACCCTGTCAACTCATCCAGGCCGCCGACGCGGCGCTCTACCGGGCCAAGGAGGAAGGTCGTAACCGGGTGAATGTGGAAACAGAGACAATCTCTTGCTAAGGAAGTTATAACCAACCGTTTAGAAAAAAGGAAAATAATACAATATCATGTCAGAACTAATCATCAGGCCGTATCGCCATGGAGACGGGGAAAAGATTGTCGATCTATTCAATTACTGCTTTGGCCAATCCCGGACCATGGCCTTGTGGGAATGGAAGTTTCTTAAAAATCCTTATGGGCACTTGATGGTGGTGGCCGAACTGGACGACCGGGTGATCGTCCATTGCGGCGGCATGCCGGTCAGGTTTAAACACGGTGCCGGAGAGATAACCGGCTGGCAATCCGTAGATTGGATGAGTCACAACCGGTTTCGAGGAGTCATCTTTAGCCGGCGAGGGGCGTTTGTGCGCACTGCCGAGGCTTACTTTGACCAGGCCAGGGCCCGGAACAATTCGGGATTTGCCTATGGCTTTCCCGGCGGGCGTCATCTGGCCCTGGGACGTAAGATCATGGGCTATATTCCGGTACTTAAGATCTGTGAATTCAAGAAATCCTTGACTCGAATTCGGCCGACCCCGGTGGACCGGTTACGGGCCCTGTTTAAGAAAAATACTCTGATTCCGGTTACCCGGTTCGACCAGGGCGCGGATGAACTCTGGTCCCGGGTGGCGCCCAGCCTGGCTTCGGCCGTCATTCGCGACCAGGCCTACCTAAACTGGCGTTATGCCGACAAACCGGGATTCAACTACGACCTGTTTCAACTGGCCGGGCGATGGGGCCGGGGCCGGATTGAAGCGGCTTTCGTGGTGCATCGGGAGGGTCGCGTCGGTCGGCTGGTCGAACTGGTCGTCCCGCCGGATCGGCTCGATCTAATCTGGGAAGTGATGAACCACGCCGAATTATTTTTGAGCCGGGCCGGGGTGGAGGAACTGGTCACCTGGCTGCCGGAACAGTCCGCGGCCGCCGGATATCTGGTGGGCCGGCTCGGATATGAAAAAACCTTAATCG
>JADFXK010000429.1 GCA_015233625.1 Deltaproteobacteria bacterium
TAGGTCATTTATCAGTTCTTTGTTGGTCGGATCAGACATGGCCACGATGAGCACATCGTCTTGAAAGGAAAAGGGCACCAGATTGTTCTTGGCCATGTACTGCATACTCACATCGAGCTTGGCCATGGATTCGTCGATGGTCAATTCCTTCAATGAGAGGTACGGAATGCCCAGATGCCGGGACAGCAGCCGGTTGAGCATCGGCTCGGTGATGAGTTCCCGTTCAATCAGGATCTCGCCTACTTTTTTGGCGTTATTAGTTCGTTCCTGTTCTTGGAGTGCGGCGGCCAGGTCAGGTTCTTGAATGGCTTTTTCCCTGACCAGCAGTTGCCCGAAGCGGAATCGCTTATTGAAGACCCGCAATACAGCGTCTAGGTTGTGCTGGGAGATATAGCCCCGGTCGACCAGGATAGCCCCGATATAGCGATCCGGGTTCCGTGTTTGGATATTTATGGCCTCTTCGAGCTGTTCGCCGGTAATCAGGCCCTTCTTAATCAGGATTTCTCCCAAGGGAAGAGTGGGCTTTTTTTCCGGAGCCGAGGTGGCCGCTTCCCCGGTTGGCGGGCTGCCGGGTCTGGCGGCGGCAGGGGGCGAAACCTTGGGCGGTAATCCCTTTGCGGGGAGGGAGGGCCTTGGGGCCACCCCTCTTTTGGATGACATGGCGTCGACGAGTCTGTCTGAGACGGCGGTGCCGGAGGCACCCGGCCGGATGGGGATGGGTGGATTGGAAGTCGGGTTTTGAGCGGGCATAATCTGGACCTCGATAAAGACGCAATGCCGGGTTCTAGGCGGCGAGATGGATTTTCTTTGTCATCCTACCTAAAGGCATTTTGGCTGGAAGTCAAGGGTTAAGTGGATCCGGCCGTATAATAAAATCCGTAAGGAGGTTAACCCGCCCACGAGTAACCATAAAAATGTATCCCGGAATTCGTCCACTGTGACCGAGCCAGATCGTCCGGTCGGTGCCTGAACAATCAAATTAATGTGGTAAAGATACATCAATAAGTACTGCTTCAATGGTTCCTGAATGTTAAGGTAGGGGTAAAAAACAATCAATTTTTGGCGGAGCAATAAGCCTTGGGGAAGTATCAGACAACTCAGGCCATAAGAACAAAGTCTTATTAAATGGTCTCAGTAAGATATCGGGGTAGTAGACAACCGTACCCCTGGTGGGAAGACCACGGTATCATAAAACATGAAGCAGGATTGTCAGGCCTTTTCCTCAGGAGGAAAGTTAAAGGTAAACCATCGGATGGCTTTTTCGGCGCCATATCCAAAATCAGTCAGCTTGACTCCCAACCGATATCCATTGGTGACCTTAATGGAGGAAACGATCGTCCCTTTGGCGGATATCTCTTTCCCATTGTCCGGCAGGGCGAAAGTAACCCCGACGTTGGATTCAGGAGGCTGGTTGACGCGGGTCAGAATGCTCATGCCACCGCCACTTAAGTTAAGGACATAACCGTGAAACTCTCCCAAATGGGTTCGATATTGAACCAACGTTTTCTTAAGCTTACGGCGGACAAACATTCTCATGTCTTGTTTTGAGTCATCTTTCTTTTTGGATTGTCCTCCTTGTTTAGCCAGTTCCTCACGTAACATATGACATTCATCGATTAAAGTTTCGATAACCTGCTTTTCGCGCATGAACAGTTTCTTTAAGGCGTATTTTGTAGTTACGGGTAACTGAGCTATTTCGCTGGTTAATATCGTGGGGTTGACGATGCCGAGTTTGACTGGCCCGACGGCCGTGAAGGTTAGCCGACTGATGGGGATGGCCAATCCGGGTAATTCCCCGATGACATCGCCGGACTTGGCCGTACCTAAAACGACTTCAGAACCGTGAACCAAAACAGACACTTTAACCTCGCCGGACAGCACGACAAAAAGTTTTTCCGACGCTTGCTCTGGGGCCAAGATGACTTCACCAGCGCCACATTCCACCGCGGCGACAAATTTGATCGATGGCTTAGCTTTGTTAGGTGGGGCGGTGACGGGGACAGGGTTGCCCGCGGGCGAGGTCATTCGGGCGGCTCGAGCCAGCCGGGCCACTGATTCATCGGCGGGTGATTCCTGCTGCAAGGTAGGGCCGCCCAGATGCTGAGAGAGCAGCCGATTAAGCAGCGGTTCGGAGATGAGGCCGCGTTCCACCAGGATTTCGCCTATCTTCTTGGCGTGATTTGATCGTTTTTGTTCTTGGAGCGCTGCGGCCAGATCAACTTCCCGAATCACTTGCTCTCTGACCAGAAGTTGCCCGAACAGGAATCGCCGGTTGAATATCTTGAGGACGACATCAAGTTTGTCCTGTGAGATATAGCCCTGTTCGACTAAGATGGCGCCGATATAACGGTCAGGGATCGCCCTTTGGAGGGTTATTGCCTTTTCCAGTTGCTCTTTGGTAATCAGGCCATTTTTCGTCAGGATTTGGCCCAAGGGAAGAGTCACCGTTTTAGCCGGGACAGGAACCGTCGCCTCGATTGCGGGTCGGCCGGCTTTGGAGGAGACTGAAATCAATGGCTTGGGAGGCATCCCTGTGGTTGACCAGGCGCCGTCGAGTTTGTCCGAGGCTCCGGATACAGCAGGATTTAGCCCCAACTGGGCGGAGGAATTGGGCTTATGATTTTGAACTGGCATGACATACACCTCCCTGAAGGCATTATGCCGGTCAACCAATGGCAAGAAGTTTTTTTACTCAACAATCTATAATAAAGACGTTTTGGCGGGAAGTCAAGAGTTAATTGGCCCTGCCCATGTGATCACGCCTGGTAGTGGCCGCCGACAAGCAACCAGAAGAATTACCGATATCCATGCCCCAGGTCCGTCAGGCTTTTTCTTCAGGCGGAAAATTGAAGGTAAACCATTTGAGCGCTTTTTCAGCGCCATAGCCAAACTCGGTGAACTTCACTCCCAGCCGGTAACCATTTTTCACTTTGATGGACGACATGATTTTTCCCTTGGCTGAGATTTCTTTCTCATTCTGGGGCAAGGCAAAAGAGACTTCAATGTTGCAATCAGCCGGGTGGTCGGCGCGGGTCAGAATTCCCATCCCGCCGCCGCTTAAGTCAAGAATATATCCATGAAATTCTCCATTAAAAGTCCGAAATTGGACCAGCGTCTTGCCAACCTTGCGCCGGACGAATATCCTATTATCTTTTCCACTGCCCTTATCTTCTGAAGGCAGCCCCCCTTTCTTAACCAACTCGGTATACAACCTATTACATTCTTTAAATAATGATTCGACGAGTTGCTGTTGTCGGATAAACAGTTTTTTCAAGGCATACTTGGTCGTCACAGGCAGTTGGGCGGCTTCACTGGTCAGCACGGCGGGATTGATTACACCCAGTTTGACCGGTCCCACCGCGGTGAAGGACAGAAAACCGGCAGGCAGGGATAACCCAGGCAATTCACCGATAACATCGCCGGCCTTGGCGGTGAACAAGACGACTTCCTTGCCGCCGCCAGATGTGGCCACTTTGACCTCTCCAGACATCAAGACAAACAGCTTTTCTTGAGCTTTCCCTGGGGCAAGGATGACCTCACCATCTCTGAAATCCACCGCGGCGATGAACTTGATAGATTGCTTAGGCTTGGCGGCCTGATCAGTAATCGGGAGGGGGTTATTCGCCTGTGATTC
>JADFXK010000042.1 GCA_015233625.1 Deltaproteobacteria bacterium
GAGGGCGTCCGGCGGCCAAAGGCCGATGTTTTGGTCTGGTTATGCTAATTGCTGGAAGAGAGTGTATTGGCTGGGGTGGGAGGATTCGAACCTCCGAGTGCAGGATCCAAAGACCTGTGTCTTACCGCTTGACGACACCCCAGTAGGTTAGGCGTGAAAAAATTCACGATCAACAAAAAATATTTTACTCTTCTTAACGATAGACACTGGCCGGGGATCTAACCTCCCCTGGCTAACCAGACCCCTGACCGAAATTCCGGAGTTAGGCTTTGAAACACTCGTTCTGCCTTAAACCGGTCCTTAAACAGACCGAATACGGTTGATCCGCTGCCGCTCATCAATGCCCCATCAGCACCTGATGCCAGCAGTCTTTGCTTAACCGCCTCCACCTCCGGGTATTCGGGAAACACCACACTTTCAAAATCATTTTTTAACATATTGAAAATATTAAAATTACCATCTCGAATATGATCGACTATAAATTCATTTTGATCCTTTGTCAACTTTAAATTTAACTTTTCGTAGGCCCAGGCGGTAGAAATTCGTCGTCCAATGTTAACCAAAACGTAACATAGACGCGGAAGACCTTTTATTTCGGCTAGTCGCTCTCCTATCCCCTCGGCTACGGCCGGGCCCCCAAAAATAAAAAAAGGAACATCAGCCCTTAATCGCTGAGCTAACACCATTAACCGGCGGGTCGGCACCCCGGACCCGAAAAGATGATTCAGCCCCATCAAGGTGGCCGCAGCATCGCTACTACCCCCCCCAAGACCCGCGGCCATGGGAATGCGCTTGATCAAGGTCATGCTCACCCCCGACGTCAGACCCGCTTCGGTCAAAAAAAGCCTGGCCGCCCGATAAACGATATTTCCTTCATCGGATGGCAGTTCGGCCCCGGTTACGGTTAATTCAATGCCACCGGGCCTGGCCGACAAGGTCAAGCGGTCGCACAGACTTATCCGCTGCATGATGGAAAAGATATCGTGATAGCCGTCATCCCGGCGGCCTAAGACTTCCAATCGCAGGTTCACCTTGGCGGGGCAAAGCAATGTCAGAGCGGGCAGTGAAAGGCTCCTTGTCTACGTGTTGCGAGTTACGGATCGCGTCTTACTTATTGCCGGCGGCTTGAACATATTTTATGCGGAGTTCATACAGTAGACCGTCAAGTAGCTTGTCTTCCTCATCGGTCAGATTACCTCTGGTCTTCTCTTGAAGCATGGCCAACAGGTCGATATTGTACTTGGCCAGTTCCAGGTCCTTTTCCATCTTCCCGGTGTCGAGGTTGGGCATCTGGCCAAGACTGATGAAGGTAGTCGTGCTCAAGGAAATAACCAGTTGCGCCAGGCTCGGATGTGGCAGAGGAACGTTTCCTTCCCCAGTCCGGTGGGCTTGTGCCTCGGCCTTCTTTTCCGGTCGAGAAGCCTGGGATTCGGGAGCTGGCCTCTCGACCGACTCGGACGCCCCTTGTTCCACAGGATTCGACTCGTCCGGGGAAGGACGGAAACTCCTTCTGTCTTTAACTGTAAAGCCTTTTTCTTCCTGGGTCATATTTCACACCATGGAAGCGCCTGGGCCCCGTTTCAGGAGCCCGGCGTCCTTAAATCACCGATCAAAGGTTCAGTTGGATTGCCGAATCAATGTACTTCTGGGCCTTGATTATCTGCATAATTGGCTCCGGAATCACCGAATTGGTGGTCAAAAGAATTACGTTTCTCTTGTGTTCCGGTTCCTGGCCGACGTTCATTTGGGAGATATTGATGTTGTTGTTACCCAAAACAGTGCAGATTGCCCCGATGACCCCCGGTTTATCCTGATTATAGATAAGTAATTGATGACCTTGAGGCTCGGCCTCCAGGCGGAAGTCGTTCAGTCTGACGATTCTGGGGTCTCCTGTTCCGAAGATGGTTCCGCGCAAGGTGATTTCCATTTCGGAGGTGACTACCTTAATGGAAATCATATTGACGAAGTCTTCCACGGTCCGGGTCTTGCTCTCCAGGACCTTAATCCCCCGTTCGGCCGCGATGATCGGGGCGTTGACAAAGTTAACCATATGGGACATGAAAGGAGATAAAATCCCGACTATGATCGAGGTGGTCAAAGGCGCCGTCGGCTGTTCGGCCAGGTCGCCCTGATAAGTAATTTCTATTTGCTTTATCCCGCCTCGGCAGATCTGGCCCAGGAAAGAACCCATTTTTTCGGCCAACGCAAAAAACGGCCTCATTTTGGCCATGACTTCAGCCGTAACCGAAGGCACGTTGACGGCATTCTTTATGGCGCCGGTTTTCAAGTAGTCGATGATCTGTTCGGCCACGGAGACAGCCACGTTCTTTTGGGCTTCCACAGTGGATGCCCCGAGATGGGGAGTGCAAATGAGATTATCCAGATCCAATAACGGTGACTCCAGCGGCGGTTCGGTCTCGAACACGTCCAGCGCGGCGCCAGCCAACTGGCCACTTTCCAAAGCCTCCTTCAGGTCCACCTCGTTGACTATCCCGCCGCGGGCGCAATTGATCAGCATGGCCCCGCGTTTCATTTTGGCGATGTTGTCTTTGTTGAACAGATTGAGTGTGTCTTTGGTCTTTGGGGTGTGGACGGTGACATAATCAGACTGTTTGAGCAGTTCGTCCAGGGTGACCAGGGTGACCCCCATGGCCTGGGCTGCTTCAGACGTGCCAAAGGGATCATATCCGATAACCCGCATTTTCAGGCCCAACGCCCGGTCAGCCACAATGGACCCGATCTTGCCCAGGCCGACGATGCCAAGCACCTTATCTTGAACTTCTCTTCCGGAAAACTTACTCTTTTCCCACTTCCGAGATTTCAGAGAGGCGACCGCCTGGGGAATCTTCCTGGACAGGGCCAACATCATGGTAATGGTATGTTCGGCGGTGGTCACGGTATTGCCCAGCGGGGTGTTCATGACTACAATGCCCCTTTTGCTGGCGGCGGGGATATCCACATTATCCAACCCGATGCCGGCCCGTCCGACGACCTTTAGCTTTTTGCCGGCCTCGATGATGGCCGCGGTCACTTTGGTGGCGCTTCTGATGGCCAGGGCGTCATAATCCCCGATAATCGCGGCCAACTCTTCCGGAGCCAAACCCGTCTTGACGTCGACTTCGATCCCTTCCGCTTCCTGGAACAATTTAATGCCTTCTTCAGACATCTTGTCGCTGACCAGAACTTTCATTGGGCGCCTCCCATCAAAACTTCTTCCGCCGCCTTGACTCCGGCCCCGATCTCAAACTTATAGCCCAGCTCCATCAGGGTCATCTCCAGGGCCGAAATGGCCGTAATCAGGTCAAACCGATCCACATAGCCCATATGAGAAATCCGGAATATCTTGCCCTTAAGCGTGTCCTGACCGCCGGCAACAGTGACACCGTGTTTGTCTCTCAAAATCTTTACGATCTTTCCGGCGTCCATGCCTTCGGGGGCGAGAAAAGCCGTTAAGGTTTCGGACGGAGAATCTTTGGGGAACATGGCTAAACCCAGTCCTTTAGCCGCGGCTCTGGTGGCTTTGGCCAGCAGCGCATGACGGGCGAACATGGACTCGAGTCCTTCGGCCTTGATGTCCCGCAACACCTTTCGGAGGCCGAAGACCAGGCTTACGGCGGAGGTGTAGGCGCCTTTATTCTCTAACAGATTCTTCCGCTCTTTTTTGAAGTCAAAGTAAAATTTAGGCAAATCCGAACGCCCCATCATCTCCAGGGCCAGTCCGCTCAGGCTGACAAAGGCCAGACCCGGAGGCAGGCCCATGGCCTTTTGCGACCCGGACACCACTACGTCCAGTCCCCAGTCGTCGGTCTTGATGTCATAAACGCCTAAGGCCGAAATCGCATCCACGACCAGGGCCACGCCGCTGAATTCCTTGACCACGGCCCCGATTTCCTGGATCGGAAATTTCACGCCGGTGGAGGTCTCATGGGCCTGGACGTAAACAGCTTTAATTGCCGAATCCTTTTTTAGATGATCCCGAATGACCCCGGGATCGGGACTATAGCCCCACTCCACGTCGATATTTACCGGAGTTAAACCATATGCCGAAATAATCTGTGCCCATCTCTCGCCGAATTTACCGCCTCGCACCACCAGGCCCTTATCACCTTTGGCCAGCAGGTTTGACACCGACCCTTCCATTCCGCCGGTGCCGGTGGACACCAAGGTCAGCACTTCGTTCTTGGTTTGAAACAGATACTTCAACCCTTCCCGCACTTCGGCCAGAATCTCAGAAAACTGAGGAGAGCGGTGATGGATGATGGGTTGCGCCATTTCCAACAAAACTTCCGGAGACACAGGAGTTGGCCCCGGCGCCATTAAGTATTTCTTTTTCATAGTTCCCTCTAGGTAAATTGACGAGTTTTCCTCCGGTTGCATCAACATCCGGGTGAATCAATAGTGGTTAGTCAAACAAGATAGGTAAATCACGCTTATGCCCTGGTAGAAAAAGCTCGCTCACGGACTCCCCTAATCTCCCGAGGCCGGGCGGAATGATTTCCTATCTGTGGGGTACGGAATTGATTGGTCAAAAGGAACTTCAGTGAGGCTCTATAATACGGTGGAAAGAATTTGTCAAGAGGTTATCCTAATCGGGACTGGGCAATGGTTTAAGATATTTTTGAGTCCAAGTTGATCTGCCCCGGCCGGTTTACAATCGTGATAACCGCCAATGGTTAATAAGAGCAGAAAAGGATAGATACAGATGATGGTCTGCGAAAGGTGGACACAGCGTTATGGTGATTTCAATATTTGTTAGTTCAGATCCGGCAAATGGCGCTCTATCGGTCGGCCGCCAGAACTTTCCTTTATCCGTCTATAGTGAGAACCCAAAAGGTCATTTAACAATTTGCGATCATAATCAGCCATGTTTTTAAAGACTAGTTTTTTTTGCAATTCTCCTTTGGGATGACTCAAAGCAAGTTTTCTGAATGCTTCGTCAATAAATGAAATCGAGGCGATCAAGCGATTGTTGAAATCAACTTCGAACACATCTGTCTTATCCCACAATTCCATCAGCAACTTATTTACCTTATCCCCGTCTGCTCTGGTGACCGAATTACTCCCGCATACTTCCATTATGTTAATTTTCATAGTAGGTTCCGCAAAAGAATAATTCATCCTCTAAATCGAGGGACACGAAATCAGTCATCATAAACCGTAAACGAAATATAGGTGTGCCCCGAAATGATAGTGTGCTTGACCTCGTTAGCTATCTTGCCCAGCAGGTAAAGGCCCAAGGTGGCCAGCTCGGCCTGGCTGGATTGCCTGAGATTGGGCATCTTGTCCGTTTGATCCACGTCCTCTATCTTCTCCCGTCCTTTGATTTCGACAAAGATCCCGTCCTCCTCTTTGGACAGGCCGAACACGACCTGGCTGGCGATTTCTTTCCTCTGGAACTCATGGCTGATGTGCATAAACACTTCTTCGCAGGCTAACTGCAACCGGTCCACCCCACGGAGCGAAAAGTCTTGGTTTCCGGCCCACTCGGCGATACGTTTCAGACTGGACCGCAACTGACTCACCATCGGCTTAGCGGCAAACCTCAGACGAGGCTTGGGCATAAGATAAAAAATGGTGCTGAGGATCAGGGCATTCAGCCCGCCGACAGCCACAGCGTTACTAAATAGCGGTTTCAAGGCCAGAGGCAACACCGTGGGAAAGAAGTCCTTAGTCTCGGCCATGAGTCCCAGACACAGAGACGTCCCGACCAGTATCCCGGTATGATGATTTAACCCTGAAGCAATGATCAACCCCAATCCCGAATGGACCATCATGGCCAAGATGCCGACCAGAAACCCGCCTTCCACAGCGCCGGGCATATCCACAATCAAGGCGCCGACCTTGGGGCAGAAGGCGAACAAGATGAGCGCCACCGCCCCGCCCACCCCCACCGCTCTGGACGCGACTCCGGTTAATTTTACCACTGGGATGTTTTCACTGTAGGTTTCGTTTGGTGTTGTCCCGGCCAGGCCACTCAAAATGTTACCGATCCCATCCGCATAGAGGCAACCTTGAACTCTGGCGTAATCGATCTTTTTGAAATCTCGATGTGAGATGGGTTGCACAGCCATGGCGTTGCCGATGGACATCATCGTATTAACAATGGTGGCCAACACGAAGGCGGTAAATAGGGGAAAATGGTTCCAGCCTAAATTCGTGGCCAACCCCGGCCAACTGATCGGAGGCAGACCAAACCAGGGGGCGGTGCGGGTATGCGTCAGGTAAAGGATCCCGAAAAAGTGGGCGGAGAGCATGCCCAGAGCCATGGAAATGACCGGGGCCCAGATCTTAAGCTGCCGGTTGCCGAACAGGCTGAGGATAACAAAAGACGTCAGGGTGATAAACCCCGTGCAGAAACTCTGGGAGGTCCCATAATCGGGAGAATTCTTGGCCCCGACCCATTCGTGCAGGCTCACCGGCAGCAGGGTCAAGACGATGAGCAAAATAACCACTCCGCCGACGGTCGAGGTGACAATATGCCTTAAATGCCGCAAGAAATAAGCCATAAGGAGTTGCACTGGAGCGGTCAGCAGGCTCAGGGAAGCCATCAGGGCAAAGCCGCCCAACTTCACCGCCTCAGTGCTGCAGGCCAGGTACACCGTGGAACTGCCCATGAATATAACGTACCCGGAACCCACTGGGCCGAGGCGTAGCACCTGAATCAACGTCGCCAAACCGGCCACCACGGCCGCGGCAAAGCAGGCGTATCGGATATGATCCAACGGGGCACCGCCCGCCTTACCGACGATCACTGGAAACAAGATCACCTCATTATACATAATCATGATGTGCTGGAGAGCCACCACCGCGATAATCCACAATGGAGGGCGCTCGTTGACATCGTAGGCGAGATTGTTTGTTTTAGGGCTTTCTTCCAAAGGAGTTGGCCTTCCTTCTCGGGTTGCGCCTTGCGGGTTATTGGTCGAGGATATGCCAAGATGGTAATAAACAAGAGACTAAGAGAAGATAGTCGTTACCCCCTTATCCCTCAGGCAAGACCTCAAAACACGCAACCCGCAACGCGCAACACGCAACACGGAGTTACGGCGCAGTTCTCAGAACGGTGTTAGCCAGGAAAACTTCCAGTAACAAAAATATCCCGGCCAACATGATCAAGGATGGAAAGAGTTCTTCAAACCGCGAATACTCTTTAATTTTGACGATGGTCTTTTCCATCTTGTCAATCGTTTCATAGATGGTGTTCAGTTTTTCGGTGTCTGAACCCAGGAAGAATTTTCCGCCGGTGATGGCCGCGATTTTTTCTAACGTTACTTTGTCCAAATCTACCCGTTGCATGACGTACTTGGGCCCGAACGGGGTGTCCACCAAAAACGGCACCGGCCCCACCGTGCCGACCCCGACGGTATAGATCTTGATATCGAAAGTTTTGGCCAGCCGGGCCGCTTCCAGGGGTTCGATGCTGCCGGTGTTGTTGACGCCGTCAGTCAGGAGAATGATTATCTTGGATTTGGCTTTGATATCCTTCAGACGTTTAACCGCGATAGCCAGGGCGTCTCCGATGGCGGTCCGATCACCGGCCATGCCGATCTTGAGTCGGCTGAGAAAATCAGCTAACACGCCGTAATCCATGGTCAAGGGACATTGGGTAAAGGCTTCCGCGCCGTATACAACCATGCCGATACGGTCCGTCTTGCGTTTCTTGACAAAGTTGGCCACGACTTCCTTGATGACGTCCAGCCGGCTCCGTCGTTCACCCTTGACCTCAAAATCCAGGCCTTGCATACTACCCGAGGTATCCAGGCAGAGCATGATATCCACGCCGGGGCTGGACACCTCCCGTTCCAGGCTGCCCGATTGGGGCCGGGCCAAAGCCAGGATGATCAAGATCAGGACCAGGACGCGGATGACCAGGGTCAACCGGTGCCAGGGGATCCGCCGCCCGGCCGCCGCAGCGACCAGGGAAAGATCGGAAAAGACGAAATAGGGCCGCTTCTTCAGCTTCAACTCATAGTACACATATCCAGGTACCAGGAGAAGCAGCAGCAAAAAAAACGGATCTTTGAATCGGAATATGGTTTCCATAAAATCATTTTTCGAGATGATGAATCAGGTGATTCCCGGCGCATCGGGATTAGAGAAACACCTGGTAGTTAATTCTTAAGGCCCGGCCCAATCGCCTGGCGGTCTTATCCTACTTGCCGATGAAGGTAATCCGGCCTTCCACCTTGGGCGAGACGGGGACGTGCTGCTTAATGTAACTGGCCAGGACGTCGGTGGTGATCATGGTCGTCGGTTCTTTCTTCAAACCTTCTTTCAAAAACACGTAGTACCCATCCCCTCCGCCGGCCATCCAGTCATTGACCAGTACGGAGTAGGCGGCAACCGGGTCTAAATTTTCCCAATTCCCGCGGCGCCGGATTTCTACCTTGACCACCCTCGCTCCGGGATTAATTATCTGAGTCACCTGGCGGCCGGAGTAGGTGGCGCAAAATGGCTGTTGTTTAAGATCAATGGTCACTCTTAAACCACCGGCCTGCAGAAATCCGCCACTGGCCGCCCGACTTTGAGTGGGGCATCCGTCTCCGTCTACGACCAGAGATGACGCGTCAATTTCCAAGACCTGTTTCAGATCGGCCCCGGTTAACTGGACTCGAATGATTTCACCCAAGAATTGCTGAATCTCATTCACCAGGAGATAGGTTACCGGCCCGGCCGGGTAGATTTTGTCTCCTCGAATCGTCCCACTATTAAGCAGGGCCACGTCCGCCTGGTCAAACCAGTTCAGCCAGGCATCAGTGATCAGGTTCCCGGCGGTGGATTCCTGGAACCGCACGGTCTTTTCCCTGGCATCCAACTCTTCGGTCGTCTCACCGATTTTCTGGCCCAGCTTTGCCTGACATTGAGCCATGTATCCGGCCATTAAGGCATGGATCTTGGGGTCTGAGCCGACCTCGACCGTCAGTTTGATTTGCTCCCAGGCGGGATCGGTCACGGCCCCATCCCGAAACTTGAACCGCAGCACCCCCAGGGATTTCCCACCCAGCCCGTCATTGGCGATAATCGTCCGGCCCACCACGGCATAACCCGATTCATGATCATGCCCACCGATGATGATGTCGATTCCCGGCACTTCGGCGGCCAGGTTTCGGTCGAGGGCCATGCCCTGGTGAGTCAGGGCCACGATCAATTGGCAGCCCATCGACTTCAGTTTGCCGACGACATCCTTTGCCACGGGAATGGTCTCGGGATTGACCTTGACGCCACCTCCCGGCGGGCTGCAGACCTTTATGAAGTCCGGAGTCATCAGTCCGAACAGACCGATTTTGACCCCGGCCACATCTTTCACCACCCAGGGCTTGATTCTCGCCGCCACCTCGGGATCGGTCACCGTCGTATTTGCCGAGATCACGTCGAATTTAGCCTGCGCCAGAGCATTCCGGTAGACGGCCAGCCCATAGTCAAACTCGTGGTTGCCGGGAGTGACGACATCGTAACCGGCCAGGGTCATGCCGACCATTTCCGGATCACCCTTGAGCAAGGCATACAGATAGCCCACCAGGTCGTCGCCGGAGGAGAGCAGTAACGATCCGTCCACCTGGTGCCGGACGGTCTTAGCCGCGGCCGCGATTCGCTCCAGCCCGCCGACTGAGACCTTCTGCCCGTCTTCCTTAACTTCATAAGGCACGATCTTACTCTGTAAGTCGGCCGTGGTCATAATGGCCAGCCGGACAGCAGTATTCTGGCCGTTACCTGAGCAACCCAGGTTCAGGCAGACCGTCATAAGAAGGGCCAGGATTAATCGCAGGTGACCGGCCATAGCAGCGTCCTTTCTAATTCAATCTGTAGTGATTAACTTGAGCCCGGTTAGAACCCCTCCAGCGGAATATAGTCATCAAGTACGTTCTTCTGGGTGAAAGGGTTGTACACCGCACCTTCGGAAATCTCGCCCAGGGGGATTTCCAGGAAGTTGTTTTTGGGATCGAAATAGGCCTCGTAACGCTTTCCCGGTTCAAAGGAAATCCCGGATTGGGTCAAGAATGTGCCGGCCCTGACCAGACCGGTCTCCCCGGCTTCGCCACCCAGCACCCGTTCGATGGTGATCACGCCTTCGGTCATCTCCGTGGCCAGTTTCAGGCCGAAACGATTGCGGACATCCTGGCGCCAGAGCTTGCACCCCACGGCCTCTTTAACATACCCGGTCATGATTTCAGCCGGAATGGTAATGACGCCGTCTTCGGCAATGCTCACCCAGCCGACCTGGCGGGGGGATTGGTCCTCTTGTTCGCATTGATCCGGTTGATCCGGCTGATCTGGTTGATCTGGATTTTGAACTTGTTCCGTCATGGCTGGTTCTCCACATAATCTGGTTTATCTAAAGATTTAATCCGCAGATTGCCCCGATTTGCGCAGATTGAAAAAGGCTAATGATCGCAGGCGCTGTGGGTCTCACCCATCTGCGTTCATCGGCGAAATCTGCGGATACATTTCTGCCTCTCAATTAATAAAACCCGTTGAACTCAGGTTAATAGCATTCAGACATTACCCCTTCTTGGGTTTTCCTGCTGATTTCTTGACCCCGGCGCAAGCCAGTTGAGCCGCGGCCGGGGAGATGTAACCACTGTCCACTCCGATCTGGGCCAGGCGGCGGACCTGAGCTTTGGATAGGCGAGGCGACCGGCCCAGCGAATGGGCAGCCAGAGCCACTGCGGCCAGATGCTCGATCTTTTCCAACCGATTATAGGCTTCGTAGACATCCCGGCCCAGGGTTAAGGTGCCGTGGCGTTTCAGGATCATGGCATCACATGAGGGCACCCAGGGTCTAATCACCTCCGGTCCTTCTTCACTGGCCGGGGTGGCGTACTCGGTGGTCGGGATGGCCCCCAGGGTCATGATGACTTCCGGCAAGAGATCGGCCGGGAGGAGGATGTCGGCAATAGAAAAAGCTGTGGCCAGCGGGGCATGGGCATGAACCACAGCCTGAACCTCCGGCCGCATCTGATAAACCAGGAGGTGGATCCGAATCTCCGTAGTGGGCCGGCCGACGCCGGAGACGAGTTGCCCGTCCAGGTCGGTCACCAGCAACTGATCCGCCTCCAGAAATCCCTTGTTGACCCCGGACGGGGTGGCGATGATCCGGTCGCCCATTCGGATGGTCACGTTCCCGTCAGTGGCGGCCACGTAATTCTTCAAGCTCATCATCCGGCAGATCCGGATCAAGTCCTGGCGTAACTCCGGTTCCGATTTTATATTTGGCATGGACATAAATGACGCTCCCTGGCGCTCGTTGCTGGTTGCTCGTTTGGTGTCCGCATGACCCTGGGTGTATGGTTCCAAGATGCAGGATCACCGCCACATCCCGTGGGTGTCGATAATGACCTTGTCTTTCAGCGTGTTGGGGCTGATATTCCGAAATGCCCGATGATTGACCAGCAATACGACCAGATCGGCTGCATCCACGGCCGGGGTCAGGGGAGTCAATTCCAGATTCAATCCGGCCAACGATTCGGGCAGAGTTTTAAGATGCGGTTCCACCACCAACAACCGACCGAGGCCGTCTTGAGCCAGGGTCCGGACAATCTTCACGGCCGGGCTTTCCCGAAGATCATCGATATTGGCTTTATAGGACAACCCCAGACAGGCGATCACCGGCGATTTGAACCGGGACGCTTTTTCCTTAACCTTGGTGATGACGTGCAGAGGCTTGGCCTCGTTCACTTCTCTGGCGGCGCGAATCAACCGGGCCTGGTCCGGCATGGAATCCACGATGAACCAGGGGTCCACCGCGATGCAATGCCCCCCGACACCCGGACCGGGCCGATGGATATTAACCCGGGGATGCCGGTTGGCCAGGTCGATCAAGGTCCAGGGATCGATGTCCAGGCGCTCGCAAATAATGGATAATTCGTTGGCAAAGGCGATGTTCACATCCCGAAAGGAATTCTCGGCCAACTTGCACAGCTCCGCGGTCCGAGAATCCGTAGCCAGGACCTCGCCGGCCACAAATGTATTGTAAAAGTCACTGGCTCTAACGGCCGACGAGGCATCAAGACCACCGATAATCCGATCATTGGTGACCAGTTCTTGCAGTATTTTACCGGGCAAGACCCGTTCCGGACAATGGGCCAGATAAATCTGCTCCCGGGGCAGGATGCTCGACGGCGTCATATGACGGGTGGGAATAATCAAATCCGGACGCAGTTCGGTCAGCCACCGGGCCATCTTTTCGGTCGTCCCGACGGGACTGGTTGATTCCAGGATTAATAAGTTGCCATCACAGAGATGGGGGGCGATAGCCGTGGTGGCCGCCTTAATGTAGGACAAATCAGCCTGGTGGTTGTCCTTAAAAGGCGTGGGTACGGCCACAATAAACACGTCGGCCGGGCCGGGTTGAACGGCCGCGTGCAGTTGCCCGCTGCCCACGGCTGACCGGACGAGGACATCCAGTTCCGGTTCATACAAATGGATGCCCCCGCGATTGATCGTCTCCACGGTCTGAGGGTTAATGTCTACGCCCAGCACATCATAGTTCTTGGTGGCCAGCAGACTGGCCGTGGGCAGGCCGATGTAGCCCAGTCCCACCACGCAAATCTTATTAAACAACGGAGTCAAAGTTATCCTCGTGAGCCGGCGGTCGATCCGGAAATGAACTCAGGATGGCGCTGATCCGTTCGGCCGCTCGGCCATCACCGTAGGGATTGTGAGACCGGGCCATCTGCCGGTAAACGGACGGGTCATCCAGTAGTTCAACGGCGGCGGCGATTCGGGCCGCATGGGCGCCGACCAGTTTGACCGTTCCAGTCGCCACGGCTTCAGGTCGCTCCGTAACATCCCGCATGACCAGGACAGGCTTGCCCAGGGAGGGGGCCTCTTCCTGGATCCCCCCGGAATCGGTAATGATCATGTGGCAACGATCCATTAAATAGACAAAGGGCACATAGTCCAGAGGATCAAGCAAATGGATGCTCGGATTCGATCCCAGGAGGCGGTTGACCGGCTCACGGACATGGGGATTAAGGTGGACGGGATAAACGAGCTGGACATCCGGGCGCCGGCTCAATTGGGTCAAGGCCAGACAGATCTGTTCAAAACCCGGGCCAAAGCTCTCCCGCCGATGACCGGTGACCAAAATCATCTTCCTCCGGGGATCCAACCAGGAGAATTCCCGGTCCAAGGCCGCTTTAAGCGGGGCGTCGTCCCGGAGGCGTTGAACCACCGAAAACAGGGCGTCAATGACCGTATTCCCGGTCACGTGAATGGTGTTTTCCGGGATATTTTCGTGCAGCAGGGCCTGTTTGGCCCGCGGCGTGGGGGCAAAATGGAGTGACGCCAAACAGGAGGCCACCCGGCGGTTCATTTCTTCCGGGTAAGGCATATGGATATTTCCGGTCCGCAGGCCCGCCTCCACATGGGCCACAGCGACCTGCTCATAAAAAGCGGCCAGACAGGTGGCCAGCACCGTGGTCGTATCCCCCTGGACGATGACCCAGTCGGGCCGGTTGTCCCGGAGCACCTGCCGCATCCCCGAGAGAACGGCCACGGTGACATCCGTGAGGTCCTGACCGGGCCGCATCACATCCAGGTCGACGTCGGGAATGATGTGGAACAGAGCCAGGAAAGGGTCCAACATTTCCCGGTGCTGGGCGGTGACGCAGACGCGGGTCTCGAATTCTTGACGACATTTCATCGCCTTGATCACCGGGGCCAGTTTGATCGCCTCCGGACGGGTGCCCAAAACCACCAGGATTCGGCGGCGGCCGGAAGGACCGGGCCGGGACATTATTTCTCCTCCAAGACCCGATAAATGGTCTTGGCCAAATTGCCTGCGGCATAGGGTTTCATGACGAACTCCCGTATCCCGGCCTCCTTAGCCTGTTTTCCATCGATCAGCTCACTATATCCAGTGCATAGGATGATCGGAATATTCGGCCGGATGGTCATCAGTTCTTGGGCCAGTTGGGAACCGGTCAGGCGCGGCATGGTCATATCGGTGATGACCAGATCAAATCGGTCCGGTTGGGCCCGGAATGCCTCCAAGGCTTCGGTGCTGCTGGATTTTCCAACAACCTCGTAGCCGAGACTTTCAAGGACCTCCTGCCCTAAATCAACCAAAAGCTCTTCATCGTCAACGAATAGGATACGCCCGCTCCCGGTAACCGGCTTTGGCGAGGCCTCGAGTTCCGGCGCCGCCTCGCACTCAATTTCCGGCAGCAGGACGTGAAATGTGGTCCCCTGTTCCGGCTCGCTGGCCACAGTAATTGTTCCGCCGTGGCTTTTGACAATGCCATGGACCACCGCCAGCCCCATCCCGGTTCCTTTACCCGGCGCTTTAGTCGTATAGAACGGGTCAAAAATTCGCTCCATGGCCTGATGGTCCATGCCATGTCCCGTATCGCTTACCGTAAGTCTCAGATATCGGCCCTCTTTCAAATCAGGATAGTCTTCCGCCGCGTCGAAGTTCACCGCTGTTTCGACCAAGCTCACCTCAAGGACGCCGCCTTGGTCACGCATGGCATCGGCCGCGTTAGTGCAAAGATTCATCAACACTTGATGGATTTGGGTGGGATCAGCCAGAACCACTCCGCCTGTCTCCGAGATGGCGGTATGTTGACGGATATCAATGGTCGTCGGCAGCGACGCCCGCAGCAGTTTAAGAGCTTCTTTGACAATGGGAGCCACTTCGACCGGTTGCCGCGCCTGCTCGCTCTGGCGGCTAAAAGCCAGTATTTGCCGCACCAACTCAGTGGCCCGGTAACCGGCCTTGATCACCTGATCCAGATCTCGCCGGACCAAACTCTTCGCAGGGGTACCCAGGAGGGCCATTTCGGTGTAGCCCATAATAGCAGTCAAAATATTGTTGAAATCGTGGGCTATTCCCCCGGCCAGGGTGCCGATGGCTTCCATCTTCTGGGCCTGGCGCAGTTGCCTTTCCAACCTGACTTCATGGGTGACGTCCCGGTTGACGGAGATGAAGTTAGTCACCCCGCCTGATCCATCACGAATGGGCGAAATCGTCGTCTCAAACTCGCAAAGGGCGCCGTCTTTCGTCCGGTTAATGATGCGACCGGTCCAGGTGTCACCCCGGAAGATGGTCTGCCACATATCCTTATAAAAGACGGCGTCATGGGCGTCACTTTTTAGGACACGGAGGTTTTGGCCGATAATCTCTGCCCGACTATATCCACAGACATGGGCAAAAGCCGGATTACTGTATTCGATGGTCCCTTTCCGATCGGTAATGACAATACCTTCCGCAGCCTGCTCAATAGCCGTGGCCAACCGTACCCGCTCTTCCTCAGCCCGCCGGCTTTCGGTGATATCCCGGCAGGTGAAGTCAACGTGGGCCGACCGCCCATCCGCGAAAAATTCGGCTTTGACCTGAACCAAAGCCCGAATTTGTTGTCCATCCTGCCTCAAAAGAAGACACTCCGCCTCTTCGTTTTTTTGGATAGAGGTCACTCCCTGATTCAAGAATTTTTTCAGACACTCTGCGCTCAGGATGGCGGAGATGGGCCGGCCAATTAGTGCGTTCTTTTCATACCCCAACGTCCGCGCCGTGGTATTGTTACAGATGATGATGGTTTCGCGCTCGTCAATACTAAAAAGCATGGCAAAGGCTTCATCATACAACGCCCGGTATTTATCCTCCGACACCCGCAACTGTTCTTTAACTTTGCTAAGTTCCTTGAAACGCAGCACAGCTTCGTTATACAGGGCGGCCAATACTTTCTCGGGCAAGTCCGCCTCCACAGGAGACGGGTTGCTGACCGCCGTAGCCAGGGTCGCCTCAAGCAAGAACTCCTGGGAGTCAATGACCTTCTCATCGGCCAGGGGCACTTCACCGCTTTCTAGGATACTGAAATGGGTGTTGATCACTTCGGAGGCCGTAATCCCTTTTTCAGCACATTCTTTGCCCAAAGCATAGGCCTTGAACAGATGTGATTCCCCGGGGTGTTCAAGGTGGGCAGCCAGCAGTCCGGCGTACTCTCGCCGCAGCTCCTCCATCATGCCTCCCTGGCCACAACAATGGTGATATCGTCTTTGTCCTTGCCAAACCCGCGGGCTATGGCTTCAGCGGCTGACTGGGGCTTCATCTTCGTTAGCTCAGGTTCTTCCACGTCAAACCTATCGGACACGCCGTCAGAGTACATAAAGATGGTGTCACCCTGGCTATAGAGGAATTCCTGGACGACCAGTTTCTTCAGATTGTGCCCCACAATCCCGGCCACAGAGAAGGGTCTCGCCGGGTTCTTCCCAATCACTTTCATCCCAATGTTGCCCACCCCCGCGGTGGTCAGTTGTGAGGCTTCAAAATCCACCCTGGCCAGCGCCATGACCACGCCCCTGGTGCCGCGCAGAGCTTCGTGGCACTTCTCGACGATCAGGCCAATATCATTGGTATAGTTTTTCTGTACATAATCAGCGGCTTCTTGGGCCACCACATAGGCTTTCTCGCCGTGACCCAAACCGTCAATTACGGCTATCAAAGCCGTTTGGTCAAACTCCTTAACCACATAGGCGTCACCGTTAAGCGTCGACCCGAGAGCTGGAATCGATATCACCCCGTATTCCATCACCCCGGCTTGGGGCACGCGGTATTCTTGTTTGGGCCGGAGAAGATACTCTGGTTTTACCTTCCATTTCCTGGCGATGATCCTGGTCCCCCGGATTTGTCCGGGAATAATTTCCAGATGATCCATCATCCGCTTTACCCCGGCCAGGCCTATGCCAAGACCTTTGGCGTTCTTTCCGGATTTTATGGCCCGTTCTAGATCCACTATCCCTTTGCCCAAATCTTCGCTGACGATTTCTAGACCGTCTGAAATCTCATCGATGCTGATGGTCCCACTGACCGCATGTTTAATGATATTGGTGGCCAGTTCGGAGATGGTGATTTCCACCAGAGCGCATTCCGACGCGTCAAAGCCTACGTCCTTGGCCGTCTGTCGTCCGGCCCTTTTCGCCTTGAAGACATCAATGTCCGAGCCGATCGGGATTATAACCATTTTATTGCCGTTATCCTGGTCCCCTTCCCCACCTCCGAAGACACCTCCAGCACATCCATCAGCTTCTTGGCGCCGGGAAGCCCCATACCCAGCCCGCGGCTGGTGGAGTAGCCCGGTTTCAGCGCCAGTTCGATGTTGGCTATCCCCGGCCCTCTGTCTTCACAAATAATCTCCAGGCCCTTTCTGTTTATGCCCTCGCGGATGGATAGTTGCAGCAGGCCCTCGACGGCATACTTGATGATGTTCCTGGTCAGCTCGGAGATGACGGTGGCTATCTTAGTCTGGTCCACGATGCCGAAGCCGATCTCCTTGGCCATTTCCTTGGCCAAAGAACGAGAAGCGACAATATCTTCCACCGTCTTGATCTCTATTTGCATCCTTATATCCTAATCAGAACATCATGTTAGACATTCTTCCGGAGCCACTGCAAACCTTTTTCCATATTCAGGGCAGTATGGATCCCTCTCAGCTCAATCCCGAACTCGACCAGCGTGATGGCCACGGCGGGCTGGACCCCGCCCAGGACGGTCTTGGCCCCCATTATCCTGGTCATGCCGGCCGTGTCCCCGATTAGTCGTCCCAGAAACGAGTCCACCACGTCCAGGGCGGTCACATCGATCAAGACGCCCTTGGCGTTCGTTTGGGCGAGCCTCTCCACAATGTCTTTTTGAAGCTCCTCCGCCATCCGGTCATGAAGCTCAGTCTGGACAGAGACAAGCAGGAAATCCTCTATCTTCATT
>JADFXK010000430.1 GCA_015233625.1 Deltaproteobacteria bacterium
CCTGGGCTAACCTATAGAACTCCTTGTTAAGGATTAAACAACTTCAGCAGCCTATGGAGACCCCCAGGCCGAATAACATTAGGTTGCTCGTTGCGAACCGGAGCTGATGCGGACATCAATAAAAATACGCTCAAGACTCGCGACCCGCAACAACCAACTCCCAATGGCAGGAGGCCTTACCAGGTGTAGGTTTTGGGATCAATCTTGGCCTTTTTCATCAGGTCCAACGTGGGTTGCAGTAGTGTCGGACTGAATTCCTTGAACTCGTTGACCCCAAAGACCTTCGCATTCTTTATGGCCGCGGTCTTGATCTTGGTCAGGTCGTCCGGCGAAATGGCTTTGTTGGCACTCAGGACGTTATCCGGGTTGCGATGATCGGATACCCCCGGAAATTCAAAACCTGTCAACCCGTCGTATTTGGCCTTATTGGCTTCCCACCACCAGTTCTTGACAAAGGCGGCCTTGGCTTTGTGGACCTTTACCGCGTTGGCCGCGGCCATATGATTATTAGTCGGAATATTTGCCTGTCCGCCGGTCGCAGCCTTTGCCCCCGATTCGCCACTGCTGGCACCCTTGGTGTAGGCCACTGCGGCGCCGGCCTCCTTGATAATGGCTACCGGGTCTTTCCCCGCGGTGGTGGGAGCAATCATGATACTGGAATATAACTCTTTCCCGTCAACGGCCTGGGCCAGAGGAATGGACAGGCCCTGGGCGTAAAGCATGGCCTGGACAAAACTGCCGATATAGACCAGCACCGGTTCCGGTTTCTTGAAGGCGTCAATAATATCGGGGTAGGATTTGGCAATTTGAGGCCGAATCTTCAGCCCGCTACTTTCCGACAAGGTCTCAGCAATCGCTTTGGCTTGGGGTGCGTCGTACCCCGGCGGGTAAAAAAGCACGATGTCACCGGCAAAAGCCGTTGAAACGGCCAGAAAAAACATGACTGTGGCCGCCAGCATGATGATCTTACTAAAATGTCTCATGGTCGGACTCCTTGCGGTTGGTCAATAATTTGATATCGAGTATAATTCAAGTTCCTGCGGGCCCCACTGAAGGCAGCCGCGTCAACACATGAGGTTAGACATCACTTCAGGACATACCCGTCTTCCGACTCCAAAGATTCGGGAACCAGGTTGGCATTCAAAGCAGCCGGAGAATGCCTTTGTCGTCCCCATCCGCCGCCCCCGATCAAGTCCGCCAACTCCTCGACGATAGTCCGCAATTGCCCGGCCTGCGACTGGAGATCTTGCGAAGCCGCGGCGCATTCATCGGCTACCAACGAGTTCTGTTGGGAGACCTGGTCAATTTCAGCCATGGCCAGGTGAATATGATCCGTTTCCTGGGCCTGCTCAGTGGAGGTGACATCGATTGTGGCCACATGTTCTTTAACTCTGGTAATCCCATTAACTACTTGTGAAAAAGCTTCGGCTGTCTTCTGGACCAGGTCCGTCCCGCCTTTGACCAGGGTCACAGTACCCGCAATCAACGCGGTGATGTCCTGGGTAGCTTGGGCTGCCCGCCGGGACAATCCTCGGACTTCATCGGCCACTACGGCAAAGCCGGCCCCGCTTTCACCTGCCCGGGCGGCTTCCACTGCGGCGTTCAAGGCCAACAGGTTGGTCTGAAAGGCGATTCCTTCAATGGTCTTAATTATTTTAGTGGTCTCATCGCTGGCCGTGGATATTTTGCCCATGGACGAAGTCAGCTCCACCATGGCCTGGTTGGCCTTTTCCACGGCCCGGCCGGTATCACTCACAATTAAGCTGGCCTGGTTAGCATGATCGGCATTTTGCCTTGTAATTGATGCCATTTCTCTCAGGGCTGCCGAGGTCTCTTCCAGAGAAGCCGCCTGCGTGACAGAACCATCAGCCACTTGCTGATTGACCTGAAAGACCTTCTGAGAGGCCGAAGCAACCAGATCGGCGTTGCGGTTCAAGCCGTTGATAATCCCCTTGATCGGTTGGATAACGGTTCGTCTGGTGATCAGGATCAAAGCCAGGCTAACCAACCCCAGAACCAGCGCCATGGCCAGAGCCAGTTGTCGGACCAATTTCTGAGTTTGTTGTTTCTCAATCTCTCGGGCGGTCTTCTCCAAATGCACCCGGGACTGTTTCCCGATAGTCTCAGCCTGAGCAGCTACTTCTCGGTTCTGGGCATTAACGGCTAAAAATATATTTCTTATTCTGTTAACACCCGTCAGGCCGGCTAGCCGCACTTCCATATCCAATTTCAGATAAGTAGTCCCAGTCGGGCTATTCCAGGAGAATGACTTTAACCTTTGTTTCGGGTCCGCCATCTTTGTCCCAAATTCAAAAACATCCGACTTAGTCGGCTGAGCACTGGTCTGGAATGACACCCAAGTGATATCTTTATAATTTTTAAGTACTTCCGAGATCACCCGACCGGCTCCGGGATAGTCGAAATTCTCAACCAAAGGGTGGATCTGGTTGGCTAACGACTGTATCAAACGCTGGTAGTTGACCACATTTAGTTCAACAATGATGTCTTCTGTTTTCTTGTCCGCGGCGTGAAGATTATCCGCGGTCCGATCCACCCACTTATGGAGACTTTGAACTGACTTCTTATTATCATTTTCAAATTCAGCCAGGATCACCTGAACCAACGCCTGGCTATTGTTTCGCACTGTATTGAGAGTGAACCAGGTTACTCCCAAAAAGGCCATGGTCAGAGTCGAGATCATGGCCAGAGTCAGCCTTAAAGAAAGTGATAGATGCATGGCGGTCCTCATCAATTGCCCGAATATGGTGAAGTGGATAGACCGGGTTACTTTAGCGACAGTTGCTCTCCTTCACCAACATCGCTTCGGGCAACTCCGGGCCTCAAGCCCGATGGCAATAAACCATATGACCTGGAGCAACTTCTCTCAGTTCCGGTAGAGACTGGTGGCAAACATCATTCCGGTCCGGGCAGCGATGGCAAAAAATGCAGCACTTGGGATATTCCAACAAATTGGGCGGTTCCCCCGGGATGGGGTTAAGGTGCTTCTTTTCCCCCAAAAGTGACGGATATGATGACAGGAGACCTCTGGTATAGGGATGTCTGGGATGGGCGAACAGGTCCAGGGCATCGGCATGTTCCATCAGGGAACCGGCGTACATGACACCCACCCGCCGGCAGGTTTCGGCGATGATCGAGATGTCGTGCGAGATATAGATTAAAGACATCTCAAGGGAGTTGCGCAGTTTATTGAGCTCGTCCAGGATCTGGTGCTGGACCATCACATCCAGGGCCGTGGTCGGCTCATCGGCAATAACCAGATCAGGGGAGCAGGCCAAGGCCATGGCGATGACCGCCCGCTGTTTCATCCCGCCGCTGTACTGATGAGGGTAATCATTGATTCTCTTAGGGTCCAGGTCGACCATGTCATACAAGTCCGCCACCCGGTCTCTGGCTTCAGCTCGAGACAAATCCATGTGGGTGAGGATAGCTTCCACGATCTGGTCCCCCCACCCGCTGCACCGGATTGAGCACATTCATGGCGCCCTGGAAGATCATGGATATGTGCCGCCAGCGTATTTTTCTCATTTCCTCCCGGGTCTTGCCCAGGAGATCTTCTTGATGAAACAATATCTGACCACCCGCAACTCTAACGTTCTTGGGGAGC
>JADFXK010000431.1 GCA_015233625.1 Deltaproteobacteria bacterium
CTTTGATAGTTTTGCCCAAAAAAACGCGGCGGATAACCCCGAGTGGGACTTAGTCGAGGCTGATTTGCATTATTCGTCTACCGGCGATCCCGTCAGGAAAGGCCCCTACCTGATTTACAATGGGAAAAACACTGCCATGACGGTAACCTGGCAAACTGCGGCGACCCCCAAAAAGGCGACGATTCAGTGGGGCCCGACCGCCTCTTACGGCTCCGGTCCGATTGAGGTCAAAGAAAACGGCAACGGCGAAGATCAACATCAGTTCTTTTATCCCATCACCGGCTTAACTCCCGGGGCTCAGGTTTACTATCGCGTCACGGTGGATAACTTCAATTATGACCGGGTGTTTACGGCCGGTCCACCGGACGGCGCCACGGAGCTGTCCTTCTATTCTTATGGGGATAGCCGCTCCCTGGTCGGACAACGGGGTGTGGCCCTTAATCAGGTCAACGCCGCGCTGCTGAATGACATGGCCAAACTCCCCGGTACCCGTCAAACCATGCTGGTCCATTCCGGAGACTACGCCCTGATTGGGACGTGGGAAGATATCTGGGACTGGGATTTGTTTGGCCCGTCCAAAACCAACACTGAATCCGTATTGGGCAAACTCCCCTGGCTGACCGTATTGGGCAACCATGAAGGCTATATGGGCCCGGACTTGTTTGTGGATGCAGCCCATTTCGGAGATGTGTTTAGAAAATACTTTCCTTACGACCGATACCTGGACCCCAGGCATTTCTATTACTCCACCGATTACGGCCCCGCCCATTTTGCCATAGTGGATACCTGGACCTACGACCCGGCGATCTGGAATTCGAGTAATCCGAAGATAGATGCCGCCCAGTTGGATTGGTTAAAACAAGATCTACAAGCCTCCTCCAAGCCGTGGAAGATCGTGTCCCTCCACTACCCCATTTGGGATTGCCAGACCGATAACGAAGAAATACAAATTCAATTATGCCCGATCATCGAAAAATCCGGCATCAAATTGGTTATTCAGGGCCACAATCACTACTATTGCCGGTCCGAGGTTAACGGCGTGACCTACTTAACCCTCGGCGGCGGTGGCGCGGAACTTGACAATCCCACCCCCGTCCGTCCTCTCAGTTATGTCAAGACCTATAAGGAAGCCCATCATTTCGCCCGATGTGATATTAAAGGCAATACCATGGCGGTGACGGTTATTGACGATACTGGAGCCGTCATCGACAGCTTCACGATCAATAAATAACGGCGGCTGCATTTATTCCCGCCCCGGCACCCATGGGGCGGGACGCCCGAGAGAAAACCCAACTCGGAGAAAGAGTGAGAGAGCGCAGAGTGTAAAAGAACTACTTTGTGTTCTCTCTTTTCTTTCAAATGATTTGCCTGGTTATGACCTTGAATTACATTTTTTGACTAAAATCAAAGGAGAACATGATGGGCCATCGCGGAATGATTAAAACCGCATGCAGTTTCCTGAGCTGTCTGCTGACGCTGGTGCTGCTGACTGGCTTCCCATTTGGCGTTAAGGCCGACCCAGGACCGGGTCAAGATGATCGCACGGCCCTCCCTTGCTCGGCCACCCTGTGGTCGGACGCGCAGCTAACTGTGCCCATCATCAATAGCGAGGGCGCTGCGCCTTATTACGCGGCTAAGTTCCAGTATAGTACTTCGGCATCAGGCAATATGCTACTTTTGCTGAATGAATACAGAGTGATTCAAGATCCCTCCGGATATAGCTGTGAACAGACCACGATGTCGAGTGCCGATAAGGAAGCAGAGAATGTTTTCGGGTTATATTTCCCCGACATCGTGTATAACAATACTTCCTACTGGGCTCTGGCCGCGCAGGCTCCGACCACTGACGGTAAGACCTGGTTCAAAATCCAGACAGCCTTGACCAATCCCGATCCAGCCAACATCATGGCCAAAGCCCCCTATCTGCTCTACTCCAGTGATAACACCGGCATGACGGTGATGTGGCAAACGACCCATACCCCGTTAAAGTCGACCATTGAATGGGGATACACCACCACCTATGAAAACGGACCTATCACGGTCACGGAAAGCGGCAGCGGGGCCGACCAGCATCAGTTTTCATACGCCATCAGCAGGTTATTACCCAATTCCTTGACCTATTATCGGGTGACGGTCAATGACAAGACTTTTACCGGTTCCTTCCGGACGGCGCCGGTCGAATCCGCCACGACGCTGAGCTTTTACTCTTACGGAGACACCCGGCAACAGGCTAATATCCTGGACGGCATCTGCGCCCTGATGTTGCAGGACATGAATAAGAATCCCGACCGGCGGCAAACCTTCACCGTCAACACCGGTGATTTTGTCATGTACGGTTTGGGTGAGGCCGTGTGGAATCGGGAAATGTTTAATCCGACATACGCAAATTCGAAGACCGAGCTGGCTTCCCTGCCCATGATGGGCGCCGTGGGCAACCACGAAGGCTACCATGAGGGCGTTTCTGTCGTGGACACCCCAAACACCGGCACCATGTTCCGCAAGTACTGGCCGTATAAAATTTACCAGACGCCCAGTCGATATTATTATTCTTTTGATTACGGCCCGGTCCATATCGCCGTCCTCGACACCTGGTCCTATCCCGACCAGGCGGTGGACGCGGCCCAGTTGATCTGGCTGGAAAATGATCTGAAAAACAGCACCAAGCCGTGGAAGGTCGTGGCCACGCATACGCCGCTCCGGGATTGCCAACTTAATACGCCGGCGTTGCAAACGGCCTTCATTCCCATTTTGGAAAGAAACGGCGTCAAACTGGTCGTCCAGGGGCACGCCCATTATTATTCCCACGTGATGGTCAACGGCATCACTTATTTGACCGTGGGCGGCGGCGGCGCGCCTTTGGAACCGGTCACCCCCTATGATCCCAATGCCGTGCCCTATATCATTAAAGCCGTATCGGCATATCATTTCGCCCGGATGGACATCGACGGCAATACCACGACTGTGACAGTCATCAAAAATGACGGATCAGTCCTCGACACTGTCACCGTCACTAAGTAATCGATCATAATTCAATTAGTTATCAGCAAGAAACCCCGTTCTCGGATTGAGAGCGCGGTTCTTTACAGCCATTCAAATTTTGGATCCGCTCGGCCATGTTGGCTCAAGGCCTGTTTGACCGGCAGCCACCCGCATCAATGAATTATCAGGGCAAACGCATGAAATAATTTACGACTACCGAAATCATCTAGTTACAAGAATCAGGGACCCAAAAGCCCCAAAGGGGCGAACTAGGTTAGCCCAGGGAAAGCGAAGCGCAGCCCTGGGTCATGCGAAAACAAAGCCTGGTTCTAATTCAACAACATTGGGGCAACGCCCTGGGAAATAGGATGGTTAGGTGTCAGCAAGAATAACAAATGGTCGGCCAACCGTAAAGCCATTTCATTTGGAAAGAACATATAACACGGCTGAAGCATGAAATATAGGTGGCTTTATATTGTATTTATATGGCCATCATCTGGTACCCAGGGCGTTGCCCCAATGCTGTTGAATTAAGGTTTTGAGGTCCGTACCACATTTTCGGTGAGGCGCCTGCCGGACCGAATTATGAGGCTTCGAGGTTCATCACCGCTTAATGAAGAACTGTTATCATGTCAAATCGA
>JADFXK010000432.1 GCA_015233625.1 Deltaproteobacteria bacterium
CAGGTGATTTTAACGGAGACGGAAAGTCTGATATACTTTTCCGTCATGCAGTCACCGGGCAGGTTTGGATGTACCTGATGAATGGAACATCTATTATTTCCAATGGACCCGTTGTGACCGTCAGTAACTTGAATTGGCAGATTCAAGGGGTCGGTGATTTTAACGGGGATGGAAAGTCAGATATCCTCTGGTTCAATGTATCCACAGGGCAAGTTTGGATGTACCTGATGAATGGATTGTCCGTTGCTTCACAGGGACAGGTTGGTGTCGTCGGTGACCTGAATTGGAAGATCAAAGGAATAGGTGATTTTAACGGAGACGGGAAAGCTGATATTCTATTCCGCCATGCGGTCACCGGGCAAGTTTGGATGTACCTGATGAATGGAATATCTATCTCCTCCGATGGACTCGTTGTGACCGTCAGTGACTCGAATTGGCAAACTCAAATCGTAGTCCCGTGAGATAGGGACCAACGGGGCGGAAGGACGCAACGCTGACGACCCAACGAAAATTCGAGACGGCGCAGATGTTTTAAAAGGAATTGACTCGCAAGACGTTACAATGTATAAAAGGGGCCTTGGTTTTGAAAACTGAGGCCCTTTATTTTTTTGGGGACAGCATCACCTTGTGGGGATAATCAAGTGAGTAAGTCGGTTTCAGGTCGAGGACGTCAAGGGTGTCGAGGAAATCGAAGCTAATCAACCAAATCAAAAGGAATCCTGTCGGGGTCAGGTATGATGAAGCATGTAGGGTAGCCAGGTGGTTGGGATTCGAGCCAAGAGGAACCAGAGGTTCCCACACCGTATTTGTCCATCCGACAGGAGTGATGCTAAACTTTCAAGACCGGCATGGTATTATCCCTGCTTATCAAGCGGACCAGTTAATCCGTGCCATAAATGAATTCTGGGCAACCCGGGAGGTATAGCCATGAAGTACCCTTATGAGATAAAGGTCTTTTTTGATTTTCGGGACCAGATCTGGGTGGCCGTTTCAGATGATCTCCCAGGCTGCTCCGCCGGTGGGGCCACACCGGTAGAGGCCCTCCAGGAATTTGAATTGGCTGTAGAGGCCTGGATTGAGGCGCTTGAATCTACCGGAAAATCGCTTCCAATCCCGAAGGGAATGGGCGATGGGTCAGGGGGACGTCAATCCACGACGGCCGTAACCGGCTGACGGTCGATCACAAGTCTCGACCACTGAACCAGCCCCGGCCCGCCGGACAATGTATGCTGGAATTAGGACGAACATGATATCACGTGCACAAGCGAACATTCTGATTGCGGTAGATGGCTCGGATCAATCATTTGAGGTCGTCCGGTACGTGGGGCGGATCATCCCACCGGGCCGGGCCAGGTTGACTCTGCTGCACATTGCCCACGAAATACCGGAAAGTTTTTGGGACATGGAACTGAACCCTCAGCTTCCCCAAAATGAGAACTGGGCTAGGTCCCTGACTGCCCCACAACGCCGAATAATTGATGATTTTTTGGATAGGACCAGGCAGGAACTCCATGAATTGGGCCATCAAGATGGTTTGGTCACGGCTCTGGTGAAGAAACGGCAGGCTGGTGTTGCTCGAGATATCATAAAAGAAGCCCGGCAGGGTTACCAGGCCCTGGTGTTGGGGCGCCGGGGCGCAAGTCGGTTGCCGGATTTGGTTTTTGGTAGTGTTGCCGGTAAACTGATGGATCGTTTGACCGATGTGACGTTGTGGGTGGTGGGCGGCTCCCCTGATCCGGGTAAGCTGCTGGCCGCGATGGACTCCTCTGAATCAGCCATCAGGCTGGTTGATTATGCGGGTCAGGTGTTCGAGGAGTCTTTGCCGGAGTTGCTTCTCTTCCACGTTATCAGGGATTTCCGGGTGACTCTTCCGGATGCGGCTCGCGCCTGTTTGAATGATGAGGCCAAAGAATTAACCAGTCTGGCCGGTGAACAGGCGAAACGGGCCGCTGCAGCCATGGTTCCCTTGCTCCAGCAGGGTGTTCAGGCCTTGAGGGACAGGGGCGGCCGCCCTGATAATATCCTGGCCAAAATCATCACCGAAGAACCAAGCCGCTCTGGGGCCATCATCCGTGAGGCTCGCCAGGGAGGCTATGGGACCGTGGTGATGGGCCGAAAGGGAGTTTCTCGGGTGGCCGAGTTTCCGTTCGGCCGGGTCAGCCATAAGGTAATTCAGATGGCCGATGATGTGGCTGTGTGGGTGGTGAATTAGACGGTCGGTGGCAGAAACGGCGGCCGGTATCCCGCGGCCTATTCGCACTCCAGCTTGTACCTTAGCCCCTGAGACTTGCAAACCATCTCCCGCCCGGTCTCCTGGATATCACCTTCCATCATCTCCCTAACCAGCTCTGAAAAGGAGGTCCGTGGGGCCCAGCCCAGTTGCTTTCGGGCCTTGGAACAATCACCCAGCAGAGATTCCACCTCCGTGGGCCGGAAGAATCTGGGGTCCACCCCGAACAATTTATCTCCCGGCCGGACCAATGGATTGAACTCATATTTTTCTTCAAAAGCTGCCCGGTCGAAAGAAGCCACGATCCCCTCCTCAGATAATCCATGGCCCTTCCAATCAATTGTCATGCCAACCGCCTCGCAGGCCGCCTGGCAAAAATCGCGGACAGAGTGTTGCACGCCGGAGGCGATAACGTAATCTTCCGGATGGTCTTGTTGAAGCATTAGCCACTGGGCCTCCACGTAGTCGCGGGCATGTCCCCAGTCGCGCCGCGCCTCCATATTGCCCAGGTATATGGTGTCTTGAATGCCCATTAAGGCCCGGGCGATACCTCGGGTGATCTTCCTGGTGACAAAGGTTTCACCCCGAATCGGTGACTCATGGTTGAACAGTATCCCGTTACAGGCAAACATGCCGTAGGCTTCTCGATAGTTAACCGTAATCCAATATCCATATAACTTGGCCACGGCATAGGGGCTGCGAGGATAGAACGGCGTTTTTTCATCTTGGGGCACAGTTTGGGCTTTACCGTAAAGCTCACTGGTCGATGCCTGGTAAAAACGTGTCTTCTCCACCAATTTGAGAATACGAACGGCCTCCAGCAGCCGCAGTGTGCCCAAGGCATCGGCGTTGGCGGTGTATTCCGGAGACTCGAAACTTACCGCCACATGGCTCTGGGCGGCCAGATTATAAATCTCGTCAGGCTGGGTTTCTTCGATTAGTCTGGCCAGAGCAAGAGAGTCGGTTAATTCACCATGGTGTAATTGGAAGCGCTTTGCAATACCGTGGTCACCCCGATGGATATGATCAACTCTTTCCGTATTAGACACCGAGCAACGCCGCCTGATACCGTGAACAGTGTATCCTTGAGTTAGCAAAAACGCGGAAAGATAGGCTCCATCCTGGCCGGTGACACCCGTAATCAAGGCTACTTTACTCAATATTTTTCTCCTTTAGAGATGCCCGGCACCCGGCCGAGATCAAATTTCCGTTCACACCAGAGCCCGGCAGAGGGAAATCATCTGGTTCCCTGCGGCCCATCTCTATCTTCAGTTTTGGTTTTGCCAGTCTTTAGACCCGGATACAGCTTTCGGGCGCAGTCTGGGCATATCCCGTGTGAAAAATTGGCTTCAGAACGGTCTCGGATATAAGCCTCTATCTGGTTCCAG
>JADFXK010000433.1 GCA_015233625.1 Deltaproteobacteria bacterium
GGTCAAACCAGGACTAAATTGCAGTTGACGCCTACGGACGACTGAGACACCTCTCGGCCCAAACGGTGGTCAAAAAGCCCGATGCGGAGTACGCCGAGAAAAAGTGGACGTGAAGATTCTTAAGAGATATTTGAAACACTTAGGGAACATCGGCGTCCTTTTTTTGTCTATGCCCTCCGCATTTGACCTTCTAAATTTGGGCTCACTCCCACAAAATCCCACAGCAATTCTAATTTTGCATTCCCGGGCACCTCTTCTTCTGACAGGATTAACAGGGTTGTCAGAATTATCATGACCCATAAATCCTGTTAATCTTGTTAATCCTGTCGAAATTATAATTGCTGAAAATCCCAGATCCCTATCGACGAGACACCATTAATAGTGTATAAGTCTTTGGAGCAGCCAACAGGTGTCTGCCGGGATATTCCCGGTTGGTCTCTTACCATTAAAGGAGATGAACAATGGACTTCGACGGACTTCTTCCAGACGACTTAAAGACAGCCGTAGAATTTCACGGCCATTTGTGTCCCGGTCTGGTCTTGGGTTATATCGCCGCCAAGGAGGCCATGAAAGCCATGGACGTCGTCCGGGCCGAAGATGAAGAACTGGTGGCCATTGTGGAAAATGATAGCTGCGCCGCAGATGCGATTCAAGTCATCACCGGCTGCACTTTTGGCAAGGGAAATTTTGTCTTCCATGATTTTGGGAAACAGGTGTATACCCTGCTCTCCCGCAAAACCCGTCAAGGTGTTCGGTTGGCTCTCAAACGGGACATCAGAAAACCAAAGAAGCCGGATGGGTCCACCGACCGGCCGGCGTTCATCCACCAGTTGTTGAACGGTCCGATTATAGATTTCTTTAACTCCACTCGGGTAGAACTGGAGCCACCCCCTTTGGCCCGAGTGTTTGACAATGCTGTTTGCGACAATTGTGGCGAAGAGGTTATGCTCCCTCGAGTCAGGGAGAAGGACGGACGGAAATTGTGCTCCCCCTGTTTCGATGCCCAGGCGTCTCCGGCCTGATAGGACAAGGTCCATCAAGAGCGGCATCAAACGCCACGTTATTTACTTGACTGAAGTTTATATGACTGTATATAATAAAAAAGTATACTGACCCGGCACCATGGCGGCATCTAAAAATACGTTCTCGGCCCGGTCATCCCGAAACCCTTTAGGCAGAGGGACGCAGGATGCGGATGGACCAGATCCTTCCGGATATTTTTCCCATTATCCGGATGAGATGCTCCGTCTTCTTATCTTGCCGGCCCCCGAAAGACATGTCATTTTATATCACTATCAAGTTCCGGAAGGACCTATCACCTATGCACGCACCCAGGCAAGAGGGATCGACCAGGTTATTTGGCTGGAGAAATGGGGACGCTACCCCGACGAGTTTAAACAAATCAGCCCAGTATCTCTTGCGGCCGGACCACCCATCTGATCCAATAACCAAAAGTGTCGGCCGCAGCACCAGGCATCTACTTGGAATTCTGGCGGCAATGGTTCTGGGCCTGCTTGTCTTGAACCCGCCCGACGCTATGCCCGCCGCCCCGGTGACGGTCGAAGTCGTCGTAGCCGGTTGGGTGGAGAATACTCCCAATCGGCCCGGCAATGCTCGAGACAAGGCCATAGAGAACGCTCTGCGACAGGCGGTAGTTCGGGGCGTCTTCGAATCGTCAGGCAAAGACGCGGCCAAAATGTCGCAGGTGGCGGCCAAACTGGCCCCATTCATCAAACAACCCACCCAATTGATTCAGGAATACAAGGTAATTGATGAATCCGGCACCGAGAACGCCCATTTCGTCCTGGTCCAGGCCCGGGTGGATGTGTCCAGGTTCGTCACCAAAATCAAGGAACCGACCCCTGGAAAAGAGTCCGCCGGCCCCGAAAAATCCGGCCGTCCCAAAACCCTCGTCCTCCTGGCCCAAACTTTGCCGGGGCAACAAAAGCCTCTGGTCTGGTGGCGAAGCAAACCCGTACACTCTGGTCCTTTGTCTCAAACACTGGCGGGATCCCTGTCCCAGGCAAACATTTCTATTATCAAGCCGGAATCGATAACAATTAAAGACCGGTCGACGCAATGGGACGGAAAACCAATAACGGTCGAAGAGGCTTCCTATTTCGGCAAATTGGCCGGGGCTGACGTAGTCATCTGGGGACAGGTGGAAAATAATCAGCTTCCGCTGCCCCCTGGTGGAAAACCAGTCACCATCAATTCTGCTCTGAATGTGTCTCTCCTGGATTTGAAGACGGGCCGGAACCTGGGTCGCGTGACCCGAGAAGTCTCCGTTTCGGCCAATACGTCTGATCAAGCCGGGAAGGAAGCCGGCTCCGCCCTGGCTAAGGAGGTAGCCAATGAGGTCACCAGGCTTCTCGGTCCGACCTCACCTGCTCCTTCCGTCACCACCCCGTCCACGCCCAAACCATCCAGCCGGGTGGTACTGAAGATCAAAGGCATCAAACGCTATTCCGAGCTCACCCAACTGGAAGGGGCCATCAAAAAAAACGTTCCGGAAATCAAGGGCATTCTCCAACGCCGGGTAAGCTCCGGCACCCTGACCCTGGAATTGAACTATCCCGGCTCTGCTCAGGAGATGGCGGAAGCCCTGTCGAAGAAGGATTTCGGGGTCTTTAAACTGGTCAACCCACAAACGGCGGGCGAGAACCTGACAATGGACTTAAGTTCCACCGATACCCAGCCTGCCTCGCATGATGCAACTTCGGCGCCTACTCAGGGCGGGGTCAGACCTCCCTCGCCGAGTATGGTGCCCCCAGCCGGTCTCCCAAGAGGTCAATAGGTGATAACTAAATTTAGAAATACGGCAATGAGTTTATGAACCTACCCAATATCATCTCCCTGGCCAGAATTCTCTTTACGCCGGTTGTGGTCATCCTCCTGACGGACGAAGATCATCTCATGGCTTTGGTGGTCTTTGCCATAGCCGGGATTACAGATGGATTGGACGGACTGTTGGCCCGGATGCTGCATCAGAGAACCGTCCTGGGCTCTTATCTGGATCCAATTGCCGATAAGCTGCTATTGCTTGGCTCCTTCACCACCCTGGCCTTCTTGGGCAAAATTCCTGTCTGGTTGGTGGTCGTGGTCGTCAGCCGCGATGTTATCATCCTCTCGGGTATCCTGGTTCTTGTTCTAACTGGTTACAAACTGACGATTAATCCGACCCTTATCAGTAAGATGACCACGGTATTCCAAATCGGGACCGTCCTGGTCGTGCTCTGCAAAGGCTACCTGTTCACCAGTCCGGTCATCTTGTTGGCTTTCTATTGGATAACAGCCCTCCTGACCATCCTCTCCGGTCTCGATTACGTCCGTACCGGAGTAAAGATGGCTGGAACCCCACCCCGAACCTGAGGAAAACATGCTGAATAACTGGGGCAAGTCTAGATCGGTACGATTCTCTTCCGTTATCCTGTTTATCTTCGGCCTGGCTTGGATGGCCTATTTGCTCCGGGAGGTGCTCACCCCGATCCTTGTCGCCTTCTTGATTGCCTATGTCTTGGAGCCACTGGTCTCTCTGCTGGAACGAAAGGGGCTTAACCGGGCTCTGGCGGTAGGAATTATTATGTTCCTGTTAATTGCTTTCATCGCC
>JADFXK010000434.1 GCA_015233625.1 Deltaproteobacteria bacterium
CGTGGTCTATCCGCCGGAAAACAAATTGCTGTTTGAAATGATCCTACGGCACGGCGCGGTAATCACGGAGTTTCCTCTGGGCACCCCGCCGGAAGGACGCAACTTTCCGATCAGAAATAGAATCATCAGCGGCCTTTCTCTGGGGGTGGTGGTCGTGGAGGCCGCCCCTTCAGGTGGCGCTCTGATTACCGCCAGGCAAGCTTTGGAACAGGGACGGGAAGTTTTTGCCATTCCGGGATCGGTGCATTCCTTCAAGAGTGCCGGCACCAATGACTTGATTCGTCAGGGAGCCAGATTAGTCGAAAAAGCGCAGGATATTCTAGATGAATTACCCTACTTAAAAGTGCAGACCCCGACCAGGGCGATTGCCGCCGAAGCCGGCCCTCAGATTGCGCTACAGTTAGAAGGTTTGGAAAAAGTAATCGTCGACTTCCTGGGCCCGGACGCGGTCCACATCGACAACCTGATTCGGCAATTAGACATCCCCTCCCCCGAACTGCTAAGTATCCTGTCTCGGCTTGAAATTGAAGGGTTAGTCGGTCAGCTCCCCGGCAAGAGGTTTTACCGTAAGTGATAAATCCGATTGTTTAATTAGGGTGCGATGACGCAAAGTATCTGGCCGGAGTTTTCGGCCCTTTGCGTCTTTTTGCTTCTTCTGGAGGCTCACATTGTGCCACAATTGCTGCGCGTTATAATTACTAATAAGGATGTAAGCATGGGTAAGTCATTACTTATCGTTGAATCACCAGCCAAAGCGAAAACGATTGTGAAGTATTTGGGTAAAGATTTCGAGGTCAAGGCCTCCGTGGGTCATGTTAAAGACCTGCCGCCTAAGGAATTGGGCGTCGATGTTGAACACGGGTTTGAGCCCAAATATGTTACGATCAAGGGCAAAGATCAGGTTCTCAAAGACCTTAAGAAGGCTTCTGCCAAATCCGATTTTATCTACCTGGCCACTGACCCCGACCGAGAAGGGGAAGCTATCGCCTGGCATATTGCTCTGGAACTCGACGATAAGAAGACCCCGATTCGGCGGGTGCTTTTCCACGAACTTACCCAAAGGGCCATCCTTGAGGCGATGGACTCGCCCAAAGAATTGGATGAACGCCGGTTCAATTCGCAGCAGGCCCGCCGGATCATGGACCGGTTAGTGGGATACCAGATATCTCCTCTTCTGTGGGATAAGGTCAAGCGGGGCTTGTCAGCCGGACGGGTTCAATCCGTGACGGTCCGGATTATCACTGAGCGGGAACGGGAGATTCAGGCATTTAAGAAGGAAGAATACTGGTCTGTCACCGCCTCCTTAACCGGAACGAATCCTCCACCTTTCCTGGCCAAGTTAACCAAGCACCTGAATAAAAAAATTACCATCCCCAACCAGCAGGCGGCGACCGAAATTGTCGAGTCTCTCCAAAATGCCGGGTTTACCGTCAGCCAGGTGAAAAAGACGGAGCGACAAAGAAAACCGCTTGCCCCTTTCACCACCAGCAAATTGCAGCAAGATGCCTACAATAAGCTTAATCTGCCCACCAAGCAAACCATGTACGTGGCCCAGAATCTTTACGAGGGCATCGAATTGGGCAATGAAGGCTCAGTGGGATTAATCACCTACATGAGAACCGATTCCACCAGGGTGTCTAACGAAGCCATCAGTCAGGTTCGAGATTATATCAAAGCCACCTTAGGCTCCGAGTTTCTCCCAAATAAACCCCATGCCTATTCCAGCGGCCCTCGCGCTCAAGAAGCCCACGAAGCCATTCGGCCCACCTCGGTCAACCGCCGTCCAGAAGACGTGAAGCCGTACTTGAACAAAAACCAGTTGGCCTTATACACCCTTATCTGGAACCGCTTCGTGGCCAGCCAGATGCGAGCCGCCATCATCGATGTCACCTCGGTCGATATTACTGCCGGCGACTATCTCTTCCACGCCGCGGGATCCGTGGTTCGCTTTCCGGGATATATGACTCTATATCGGGAAGAAAACGGCGAAAAAATGGATAAAGATCTACTCCCGGAATTGGCCGAGGGCGATGTCTTAAAGCAGGATAAACTTGAACCTAAACAGCATTTCACCCAACCCCCCCCGCGTTTTACCGAAGCCAGTCTGGTCAAGGAGTTGGAAGAAAACGGTATCGGCCGACCCAGCACCTATGCGGCGATTCTCTCAACCATTCAAGAAAAGAAATATGTAGTCAAGAACAAAGGTAATTTTTTTCCCACGGTATTGGGCTTTATTACTAACGACCTGCTGGTCAAGAGTTTTCCGGATATCCTGAACGTGGAGTTCACGGCCAAAATGGAGGATAACCTGGACCGGATTGAAGACGGCTCCGCCGACTGGCAGACAACGTTGAACGAGTTTCATCAGCCTTTCAGTCAGCGTCTGGATCTGGCCAAGAAAGAGATGGCCCAGGTCAAGGTCAACGGTCTGGAAACCGACATCGTTTGTGAGAAATGCGGCAAGAAGATGGCTATTAAGTTCGGCAAGAACGGGGAATTCCTGGCTTGCACCGGGTACCCGGACTGCCGCAACACCTCTGATTTCACCTATGACGAAGAGGGAAAGATCGTTCCGATGAAGGCCGAGGAGCCGGACGAGGAGGTCGTGTGCGAAAAATGTGGCGCGCCCATGGCCATTAAGAAGGGCCGCTTTGGTCCTTTCCTGGCCTGTACCGGGTACCCCGAGTGTAAGAACACCAAACCCATTGGAAACAAAGGCGTTCCGGCCTTCGAGCCGGAGATGACGGATCTTAAATGTGAGAAGTGCGGTGGAAATCTGTTAATCAAGATGAGTCGCCAGGGGACCAAGTTCTTGGCCTGTCAAAACTATCCCAAATGCAAAAATACCAGACCCCTTCCCACCGGGATACCTTGTCCGGAACCCGGATGTGGCGGCGACCTGTCCGAGCGGTCTTCCAAGCGGGGGAAGTTTTATGGATGTTCCCGCTACCCGGACTGCAAATTCATGGTCTGGGGCACCCCCGTCAAGGAATCCTGCCCCGAGTGCGGCAGCCCCATCATGCTGGAAAAAAATTACAAGAAAACCGGCCCGACCCTGGCCTGTCCGATTAAAGGTTGTAACCATAAACGACCGCTGGGACCGGAAAAGACTGAAGAGCCACCCACCGAGTAAATTGTTCGGCCAGTGCGGGATCGGGTATCGGAGACATAGTCTGCCTTCGCGGCAGGTATTTTGCTCCGGGGAATGGATTGAAGTATAACTCCCTTTTCCGACCTCAATTTTTATTTGCAGTTGAACTTATCAACCATAAAGCAATGGTGGTGGCTATGGAAATGATCCAGCTCATAATTGACGTGGTTCTTCATTTAGATCGGCATTTGGGCGCAATAGTTGGAAATTATGGTCAGTTAACCTACCTGATTCTTTTCTTTATCATCTTCATGGAGACCGGGGTGGTGGTGACACCATTTCTGCCGGGTGATTCCCTGCTTTTTGCAGCCGGATCTCTGGCCGCGCTGGGTGTGTTGGACCCGGTATGGTTGTTTATTCTATTAAGCATCGCTGCCATACTTGGAGACACGGTCAATTATTGGATCGGCCACAAGGTCGGCCCCAAGGTCTTCCACCGGGATG
>JADFXK010000435.1:0-457 GCA_015233625.1 Deltaproteobacteria bacterium
CGAAGCCGCCGTTCAGGTCGACGAACCACGCAAAGGTGGTGTCGGCGGCGAAGGTAGCAGCCGACCAATAGCGGTACGACTGCACGCCGGTGAAGGGATGACCCGTGGGCAGTGCCGGATTTGAATTTTTAAAGTCTATGATACCGCTCAACTCTTTCGAATCAGGTAAACGCCAATCACCGGCTTGAGACCCATCGGTCAGGCCGCAACTCCCGCTAGCCAGACCATTGGCATCGGCCAGGGCCTGGGTCCACGTCTGGAGATCGAAACAATTGGCATTCTTCAACCAGATCAGACCACTCGATTGTCCGTGATCGTCCCATTGCCGTTGTCGGTAAACCGAGGGCTGGGCCAGGCCACGCCTTTTTGCAGGTCGCCGTCGTCGGTCCAATTGTAGGCGGTGGTTTGGCCGGTTTTCGGCAAGGCGATCGTCGCGGCCCAGGCTGCGGGGAGACAG
>JADFXK010000435.1:479-1987 GCA_015233625.1 Deltaproteobacteria bacterium
AGCGATGATGATTTGGCGGCGTGGCATCTTTTTCTCCATTATGGTTTGATTCTTGAGTTCGCGTTTTACGGTTACCCAGGGTGGCGCTGCGCTGACCCTGGGCTAGATTGGGTAACCCCTACAGAGTATTTGAGGCACGGCGACCCGCACCGTTATCCGCATTGCCCCAAGGTTAAGGGCATTTCAACAGAGTTTGATGGACGACCCGGAGTTTGACGTCGGACCCAGGTGATTTCCGCGTTCAGGCATTTTCGGCGTTGGCCCATTCATTTTTATGTTCACCCATTTATTTTATTTTCACCCAATTATTTTATTTTCACCCAATTATTTTATTTTCACCCAATTATTTTGTTTTCACCCAATTATTTTATTTTCACCCAATTATTTTCGTTCACCCAGGGTGGCGCTGCGCTGACCCTGGGCTAGATTGGGTAACCCCTGCGGGGTATTAGAGGCACGGCGACCCGCACCGTTATCTTCGCCCTATAGGGTGATAGGCATAAGGCGGCCACATCGCATGGCCATTAATTGACGTCTTGATTTATCAAAAATTTTATGTATAAATCCACGAGGTAGTCGCCAAAACATTCATACCCGGCATGGCCGAAGCGAGGATAACCCGGATGTCTCAATCGCTAACGTGCCTTTATGTGCATGTCGTTTTCTCCACCAGAAAAAGGCAGAATTTTCTTTGCAATGAGGGCCTGAGGGGTAAGATGCACGCTTATCTGGCCTCCGTGCTCGATACCTATGACAGCCCCCCGGTAGTCGTGGGAGGTATGGCGGATCATGTTCATCTTCTTTGCCGTCTTTCTCGAAAACTCCCCCTGGCTAAGGTGGTGGGTGAAACCAAACGATATTCGTCCAAATGGGCTAAAGCCGATGGTGGAATTTCTTCAATGTTCCAATGGCAAGACGGTTATGGCGCCTTTTCTTTTCCGTCAGCGCGTCCCGCCTGGCCGTCGTCCGGGATTACATATTGAATCAGGAAAAACATCATTCCCATCTCACCTTTCAAGACGAACTCCGGGGCCTCCTGAAAAGACATGACATTCAATTCAATGAGGCCGGTTTATGGGACTGACTTGCCTATCACACCGGGATGGCCTAACCATCCTGGGTGAACGCAACAAGCTGAAAAGACATGACATTCAATTCAATGAGGCCGATTTATGGGACTGACTTGCCTATCAAACCTGCACGTCCTAACCATCACCGTCCACCTCACATCTGAACCATCCCCGATCATACCCCGCAGGGGTTACCCAATCTAGCCCAGGGTCAGCGCAGCGCCACCCTGGGTGAACGCAACAACCTGAAAAGACATGACATCCAATTCAATGAAGCCGATTTGTGGAGCTGACTTGTCAATCGGACCTGGATGGCCACGGAGCGTCCGGACCGGGCCAGCTTGCCGACGTAAGCATCCAACCCCGATAGTGGAAAACCACCCATTGTTATAGGAGCGCCTACTTCTCCACCCAATTGGAGTTTGAGGCCGGTGACCT
>JADFXK010000435.1:2040-3586 GCA_015233625.1 Deltaproteobacteria bacterium
CTGCATGAAGGCCCCGACCTGCATTAACAATATGCACTCCGGGGCCTGTTGCTTAAGCTCCCGGTAACGCGTCACCAACTTTGGCGAAAACATCATTTAGCTAATCCCCCCTAACAACCAAACGGCCAAATAACCGAATTATCAACTATTGTCCTCCCCGAACCGGCCAGACGTAGAAGGTATAGGTCTTATAGCCCCAGCCAACGAGGCCGCCGTCCAGGTTGACGACCCACGCAAGGGTGGTACCGTCGGCGTAGGTAGTAGCCGACCAATAGCCGTACGACTGCACGCCGGTGAAGGGATAGCCCGCAGGCAGGGCGGGGTTGGAATTTCCGGCATCGATCAGGCTTTTCAACTCAATAATGTTCGGCAGACGCCAGTCGGTTTGGTGGGACCCGCTGTTGCTGGTGTCGCCGCAATCATTAGCGTTCATTTTGCCGGTGGAATTGAGCGAGGCCACGTCGGCAAAAGCGGTGGTCCAGTCCCTTGACGCATTGGCACAATTGGCTTTGGTCAGCCAGATCAGGCCGGTCAGGTTATCCGTTACCGTCCCGTTGCCGTTGTCGGTGAACCTGGAACTGGGCCAGGGCCAGCCCTTTTTCAAAGCGCCGTCGTCTCGGGTGCCGTAGGAAGTGGTTTGGCCGGTCCGGGGCGCCTGAGCGGGAAATGTCTGGCCCTGGCCGGTGACGGGGAAGCAGCCCAATAAGAGCAGTAAGCTGATTAACGTGGTGATGGTTCGGTGGCGGCGCATTGATTTACTCCGTGTGGTTTTGTTCTTGGGTTCAGGTTTTGAACTGTGATTACGCTGATGGATTATGATTTCGCTGATTTTTTGATTGAGTTATGATGTTACACCCCGTTGTCATTCCGAACGAATGTGAGGAATCTTAAGATTTCTCGCTTCACACCGAAATGACAGCGTGGGTCGAAATGGCAGAGAGAGCACTGATTTTTCATGCCTCCGGAGTTAATCTGGATAATCAAAGTCAATCAGTGAAATCATAGTTCAGACAATGAATCGGGATTGAGCCGGGTCACCCCGGTTTGGAGGGCGCGGGCCAGATGTTTCCAGTGTCGGATAATGGACTTGGGAAGAGGCGACTCGAAGGAAGAAACAGCCGGGACAGACGCCGTGTTGAGGTGCGGAAAGCTGATCAGGCATAGGGAAACCGGTCGGGGTGTAACTGACGGCGGAGGTTAAGAATATAAACGGGATAGGACGACAGCAAAAATCAGGCAAATGCGGGAGGGAGGTAAATCTCTGCCTAAATCCTATCTTGGAATAAACAATCTTGCTGCCCATCCCATTCATCTTTCAGGGAAAGCAGATTTGGCTTTTATAACAATAATTTTTTAAAACTAACCATTAATTTTCGGCGCTGTCAAGAAAAAAAATGGGGCGAGGCTGCGGTTATTTTCTAATGGCTCTATGCCATATGTTGGGGGGCGAGGGATTACTTCGCCAAGGATAAACATGCGGCATTGTTCTTAGGGACAGGGGCCCTGGCCGGCTCAGGAAATCCATCATGTTGGCTTCAGATGGCGG
>JADFXK010000436.1 GCA_015233625.1 Deltaproteobacteria bacterium
CCGCGGCCGACACCCCGACCCCGACCAGTTTCAGAATGGCCTTACCGGCGGCCTGGACCAGCCGATAAAAAGCTTCGTCGGAACCTCTATTCCCGGATGCGGACATTGATTCTTTCCTCCCCTCTTTAGTACGCGTTCTCATTCAGGGTGGCGATTCGTCGCTCCAGGCTTGGTTTCCGCATTACCCAGGGTGGCGCTTCGTTGACCTTGGGTATCTGGTGCCAATACGCTCAGCACCCTTAAGCAATCCCCTAAATCCTGGTACCGGTCGGGGCAGACAGCATTATTCATTCTCAAAGACCGCCACATCACATTGTCTCAATCCCCTAAATCCCGGTACCGGTCGGGGCAGCTCGTTCTGATATTCTTCGTACCTCTCAGTATCGCCGTCTCAATCCCCTCAATCCCTGTACCGGTCGGGGCAGAACAAACAAAAGTCATGCGTATTAAAATGCGTGTTTGTGTCTCAATCCCCTATACCCCGGTACCGGGCGGGGCAGTGTGTCGGGTTCAACCTGGTCACCCGGTAGTCCCTGGAGTCTCAATCCCCTAGATCCCGGTACCGAGCGGGGCAGTTTTTAACAGCTCTCATTGAGGTGGTCGGATCCGCTAAGCCGTCTCAATCCCCTTGATCTCGGTACCGAGCGGGGCAGTGCGAGCGCGGGTGAACACGCATCTCAAATTGCAAGAGGTCTCAATCCCCTTAGTCTCGGTACCGAGCGGGGCAGAACACATCTTCCAGGTACTTAGCATTTAGGCCACGGCTTGTCAAGGTCAAAATATGGACGTTAATTGTGTTATTCCATCATCATGCGGCCCGTCGCGAAAAAGCTTTCAAGATGCTCGATTGTCACCCCCCCGCCTATGTCCGGTCCTCTGACCCCCACGACTTACGCTGCCGTGAGGGTCCAGCGCGGCTCGCTCTAATGTTTGGCCACCCAACCACGGTTCCCGGTTAACGGCGCTCTAATTCATCTATGAGATTCTCCAAATAGGTAAATCCCTGGGTCCAGAACGCCGGGTCGGCCGGATCCCACCCCAGGTCAGAGAGGATCTGCCGCGGGGCGCGGGACCCACCCAGGCTGAGGAGATGGATTATCTTGTCGATAAAATCCGGACCCTGATCCAGCAAGGCCTGATACAAAGCCAGGGAGGTTAATTGTCCGAAGACGTAGCTGTAGCAGTAAAAGTGATAATGGATAAAGTGCGGGATATAGGTCCAGCCCCACCGATAGGAGGGAATCATCTCCACCTCGGAGCCGTAAAGCTTGGCGTTGGCCTGCCACCAGGCGTCACAGATCTCGTCCGTCCCCAGGAGATGATCTTGACGCAACCCGTGGATGGCCTGCTCGAACCGGGTCAGGACGTTCTGCCGAAACACCGTGGCCGTGATGTCTTCAATCTTGGCCGCCAGGAGGCCCTTGACCTGATCCTTGAATTCCGGCTTGGCCAACAGACTTCGAGTCAGGGCCAGTTCATTCAGGATGGACGCCGTCTCGGCCAGGACCAGCGGCGGGCTGAAATTCAGGAAAGTCTGCCCCGCGGCCAGCAGGTCGTGGATTCCGTGCCCCAGTTCATGGGCCAGGGTCATGACATCGCGCAGGTTACCGGTATAATTCATCAGGATGTAGGGATGATGGCTGGGAAAATAGCAGCTACAAAAGGCGCCCTGCCGCTTTCCCTTGCGTAAATCGGCGTCAATCCAGTTGCGGTCGAAAAACTTCTGGGCGGACTGATGAAACACGGGATGAAACCCGGCCATGGCCTCCAGCACCAGTTCCCTGGCCTGATCAAAGCCGATGGGTTCGCCGGGCGTCTCTATAGGGGCATACAGGTCGGTATTCTTAAGCTTGGGCAGACCCAGCAGCCCGGCCTTGAGCCGGTAGTACCTCTGGGCCAGCGGGTAATGTTGCTCGGTCACGGCCATCATGGTATTGATGACGTCTTCATCTAATTCGTTGTCCAAAGCCGATTTGCTCATGGGCGTCCGATAGCCGCGCTGCTTGCCGTCCAGACCGTGATCCAGCAGCAGGGCGTTGATGATATTTTTGAACACCAGGCTATGCTGGGCCACCCCGTCCATAAACGTCCGGTACGCCCGTTCACGCAGGGACCCGTCCGGCCGATATAGCAACGCCAGTATTTCGGCCGAGGTTAAGTCCTTGACCTGGCCGTCCACCTCCAGGGGGAAGGTTAAAGAGCCCATCAGTTCGGTGAATAGCGAGGTGAAAGCCGTCCGGCCCGACAGATCCTTGGTATTGATGATCTTCTCTTCCGCCTCGGTCAGGTGATGGGGTTTCTGAGCCAGCAGGGTCTGGAGGAAATGGTGGTATGCCTGGAGTTCCGGATGATAGGTCAGAAGTTTGAGGGTGTCCGCCGGGAGGGACATGATCTCCAGGGGAAAAAAGACCAGTTGCTGGGACACGTCATGCCAGGTCTCCCGAACTTTTTGCAGTAACCCGGTTCGCTTTTCATCCTGGGTGTCACCAGCCTGATCCAGCGAGGCAAAGAAAAGGGGCCGAAGTCCCGTCTCATGAATCGCCTCATATTGTTTCAAAGCTTCCAGCAAAACGGCGGCATTCGAGTCCGGTTGATTGATTTGACCCCGATATTTGGCGGCGAACTCCTCGGCCATCCGCTGGGCCGTGACTAACCCCTCTAATAAGCTGGGATCGTCGGCGCTCGGATAAAGATCGGCCAGGTCCCAGACACGTGCCGCCAGCCCGGAGGCGCTTTCAACTTCGGCACTGAGATATTGCTCTTTCATCGATTCTCCTGTGAAGTGTTTCCGACAGTCAATCATTACGTGTTGCGAGTTGCGGGTTACGAGTTACGGGTTACGAGTTACGGGTTACGTGTTACGTGTTGCGGGTTACAGGTTACAGGGTCGATAACCAGACAGTTATTATATCTCGAATGGTCATAATTGTCCCTTTTGGAAGGCATCTGATACTTCTGGGTTAATCCTGCCCTGAGGGTCAGCGAAGCGCCACCCTGAGGACGGAATCAAAAAAGGACAATTATGACCGTGTCAAATACAAATGGAAGAACTCAAAATTTACCCCGCAACCTGCAACATGCAACACGTAACCCGCAACCCGAAACCCGTAAGCCGCAACCCGAAGACGCATTATAACAGTTTTCCCAGATAAGGCAGCTCAAAATCGTTTTTCTACGCGTCAAAAAAACCAAATTTGGCGAACTATCATGCGATTCTTAGAAGATTGACCTTTTATATTTGACAACAAGTTATAATATCAATAAATTTCTTCCATGATCCGGAATCGATGAAAACGCTCCCCTCCGTTAATTGGGGGGATAGAATTTTTAGTCCCTTGAACTGCTCAGAACCTCTTGACAAACAAAAGATTCTAGGTTAGTTTCAGCCGACCGTGGTATTATCCCCTAAAAATAATATGTTTTGAGGGGAGCGGAACGACTTCATCGGTAATACCAAGATACTCTTGGAGCAAAAGTTGATAAAACCTTTCCCGGATACCGTGTCCGGAGGAAGGAATATTTCTTATATTCATTATGTCGGCATTGCAAATGCCATTGGCCGGCCGATCTAAGACGGGGAAAG
>JADFXK010000437.1 GCA_015233625.1 Deltaproteobacteria bacterium
CGGGATTGTTGTAGGCCGGGTCGGGGTTACCGGTCCGACGGCAAGGAGAGGAGGCGGCTAACGTGAAATCACCACCGGTCGGGTTGGCGAACATCGGATCCGCCGACAGATCGGTCGCGCCGGCAGTGACACCTTTGTAATTTCCGGCCGAGTTATTGAACACATCATTATAGGACAAAACGGGAATGGAGCCGCTGTCCGCCTCGATTCCGGCTTTGGTCGAGTTGGAGGCGACAATATTGTTCATGATCAGCGGCGTGGCACCCTCGGAGATAAACATTCCGGCTCCAACTTGGGTCCCGGTATTGCCATAAACAACGTTATTCACCACGTTGGACCTGAGGACGCCGTATATGTCCATCCCGGCGCCGAGATCACCCTGATTGTTGGATACCACATTATTGGAAAATTGGACCACATCCGGGCTGGTATCGCTGCTACCCAACGGGACTCCGCCTCCCTGATGAGAAGCATTTCCGGAGATGGTGTTTCCCTGAATGACCGCCCCGGCCCGGCAAGCGATCCCCCCGCCTGAATCCCCGTTGGTTTTGTTGCCGGTGATTCGATTGTCCCAGACGAGGGCTGTACAACCATCGTGCAGATAGATGCCGCCGCCCTGGGAGTCTGAGGTGTTGCCGGTGATGGTGTTACCGGCGATCAATGGTTTGGAGGTGTTATAACAGCTTATGCCGCCGCCTATTCCGGCAGTGTTGTTGGAGATAGTGTTTCCGGTTATTTCCGGAGAAGCTCCATAGCAATTGATCCCGCCGCCCCAATTATTGATTTGATTACTTGATATGGTGTTATTGGCTATAATAATGGATGGGGCGGAACAATTTACGACCATCACACCGCCTCCGTCACCATCGCACCGATTCTGGGTGATGATGTTATCCACTATGGCCACCGATGAGGACGCCTGGATAAGCATCCCGCCGCTTTGATCCAGTACGTTCCCGCCTTTGATGGTAAATCCGGTCACCCTCACCCGAGCGGCGGAAGTGATGTTGATCACCCGGACCCTGGCCGCGGCAGTAGCTTCCGCATTCAAGACCGTAGTGCCGGCTGATGCGCCTTTAAGCGTCACCCCGCTCTTCATTTCGATGGGAAATGTTTCTTTATTGGTGGAAGGAGAATAAACGCCGGCCGACACTTCAATGCTATCCCCATCGGCCGCTTGAACCATGGCGGCAGTAATGGTGGCATACTGAGCCGGGACCTTTAGGGTGGCCGCCGAAGCTGAAGTGACAAAAGAAAGGCCTAACCCGAACGACACCAGCCATCCGATACGCCTGCTAATTGAAATCTTCACGATTAACCTCCTTTGGCCGGGGTAGAGTAATGGATAGGAACTTTATTGCGATGACATTTTGAATAATCGGGAAGTTATTACAGCCAGCATGATGTAATGGATTAAGCTGTAGCTACTAATTCTTTTGTTTTCCGCTAATGAATGAATAGAAACCCTTATCAAACCAGGCTACCTGGACAGCAGGTAAAATGACGCCGCCGTCTCTTAGTAGAGACAACCAGGTGAGTTGGCCCTCCCCTTTCTGAACGGTAAAGCAGCCACATTGCACATTCAGACCCCGGATCAGGGCTGAACTCATCACCCCAATGAAAACGACCATCATCAAAGTTATTATTAATGCTGCGGCTCGACTCCAGATGCCCAGCACCAGCGCCAGGCCCATGACCAGCTCCAGCCAGGGCAAGATAATCGCCACCAGGTTCACGGCGCCATCCGGCAGCAGGCGGTAATTGTAGACCAGGCGGGCAAAGGCCTCCGGCTGCGAAATTTTGGGCCAGGCCGCCAAGATGAACACCAATCCGACCAGCAATCGACAACCGAGGGTTACTTCTGGTCGCTCCAAGAAACTGACAAAGGGATTAGTTTTGACCATAGCCCCTCTTCCCCGGTCCGGATTCGGTCGGCAGGCCGGCTTTTGTCCATTCACTGAGTCCGGCCAGAAAAATCTGGATTTGACTATACCCATTATTCTTTAAATACTCAGCCAGATTAGCCGCCTGGTCACACCCGGCGCCGTCGCAATACGTAATGACCGGCATAATTGGCGGAAATTGCGACTGGAACTGATCAAAAAACTGGTCAATGGCGTGAATGGGCAGATCGATCGCTCCAGGAATGTGTGCTTGTTCATAAATTTCCCGGTCCCGGGCGTCTATGATCAGAATATTCTTATTTTCATAGCTATCTGCAACAACAGGCAGGTCTACCACCGAGATACCTCCGACGGAGGTCAGGTTGGTCAGCTTCTTGGTCCAGTCTTCCGTCCAGGGCAAGCCGGGATTCCTGAGGGCATTAGCCCCGAAGGCCAGAAGGATGGCGACCATGCCCAGAGCCGTTGCCTGAGCGCAAGTCCTTCGTACAGCCAAGATCATTGTTCAACTCCAGGTTATATTGATTATTCTTTAGAGACGCCGTTATGTGAAATCTCTTCGACAAAGGCCCGGACCACTTCCGGGTCCAACTGAGATCCACTTATTCGTTTCAAGATTTCCAGCCCTTCGGCGTATGATGTGCCCCTCTGGTAGGGCCGGTCGGTGGTCATGGCGTCAAAACAGTCGGCTACACTGATGATTCTGGCGCCCAGCGGGATTTCCCATCCCATCAGTCCTTTGGGGTAGCCTTGACCATCAAATCGTTCGTGGTGATAGTGGACAAAATCAACTATCGGCCCCAGGAAATCCAGATCGCGCAATATGTTCACACCATTTTCCGGATGCACCTTGATACTGCTCAAAAGATCATCCGTCAGCGGTAGTCCGTGCGCTTCAAACAAGGCGTCAGGGAAGCCAATCTTACCGATATCGTGAAGGATACCCCCCAACCTGATGTTGTTGACTTCATTTTCTGGAAGGCCTAACCGTCTGGCGATGCGCTGGGCATAATCAGCCACCCGGGTAGCGTGCCCCTCGGTATACTCGTCGCGGGCAGCTAAGGCATTGGCCATGGTCGTCACCGTATTGATGACGTTATTTATCAGTCTCTCGTTTAATTCTCTTAATTCTTCAACCAGTTGTTCCAATTGATATTCTCTTGCTTCAATTTTGACCATCATCAAGCCCACCGCCTCGGCTATCCGGCGAATGGTCTCAGGCCGGCCCGGTTTGGTCAACTCCATGATATCCTGCAAGTAGCTTCCTTTGGCGATGGCTTCAATGATTCCGATGAGCCGGTCGGTCAGATCCCCGGGGAATGAGTCCATGTGATTTGTCCTCTTCGTCAATTATACCTGAGATAGACTTATGAAACCTCACCGTCCTCCCCTTCCCTCATAGTTCCCGGCAGCATACTCTCTGAATCATCTGGTTCGGTTCGCCCGCTGAGCGATGACGACTCAAGCCATGATCCGGCCAAGAGTTTGCCGAATAAGCCAGCCTCATCGGCCTTGGTTAGCGCGGCTAAGGTTCCCGTGAGTCCTGGTTGATCATCGAAAGAGAAAGAAATGGTCCATTTGTTTCCCTCAAAAAAGGGAGGGGGCTTTAAGGTCACTTGAGGTAGAGACCGGATGGGCGCGGTCAACCTGTGGTAGGCCTCTTCGGCCAGGGTAAGCCGC
>JADFXK010000438.1 GCA_015233625.1 Deltaproteobacteria bacterium
TTGGTAACGGATTGAGTATTGGTGGTGGTGGCGGATTTTCCACCGGGTCCGGTATAGGTGCTTTGCCGTTGGAAGCCATAAGCACTGCCGGCGGTAAGAGCTAAGGTGACCATTCCAGCCATCAAAAGGTTAGCCAATTTACCTCGCGTGTTGGTGGTCTGGAAGTGAGGCTGGGTCCCCGTAGTCGCGAGATCGGTCTGTGAGTCGGCCAAGGATACTTTTCTTGATTCCATTTTAATGACCCTCCTTTAAGGTTGCCATGATTTCAGCTTATTGTACTCAACCTGTTGTCTGGTTGCTCTTTGGTAGAGCATGGGTCATGCCAATGGCCGCGCCTTTATTGTAATATGTTGTAATTATGAGATAAATAGTAGTTGAGAGAAGACCCCGGATTAGATGTTTTGGCGATATACAACTATAATTGCTAAATATAGTAAAAATTATAATAATGCTCAAAGCCTGACGGAAACGCCTGGATTCCCGACGCGTCCTAATTCAATTAACCGGGCCTAAAGACATTAAGTATTGCTTGATTCTTTGTCAAGACAAAAAGAGCCTGGGGAATGAACCATCGGTTGTGAGTACTGGCCAGGGGGTGTCTGGAGTTGAGGCGAGAAGGGTGGGAGGACGGAGATTGCAGAAAAAGGGGAGTCAGGTCCAGGCCGGCGATTCTTTCTGAACCGCTGACCTGGACGCTGTATATTATGGGCAGTGGATCACCCAGAGACGATTATACCTTAGAAAGCCATGCCCAGGGTGACGCCGCCAAAGAAGAACTGGGAATCATCGCTAAAGCTGGTGGCGCGGATCTCATTCTTGGCCGTGTTGGTCAGAGGAAAAGAATAACCGATTTGTGGTGACGCGGTGAAGTAAGTGCAGAATGGGATCGTCATGCCAACGGTGACCAGACCATCATGGAAAGCGTTAAAGTTGCTCGTGGTCGGTTTGAGGCTGTCATCATATTCGACAGTTTTGTCGGTATCCGACTTGAGGTAGCCAACTGACGCAGCCAGGTCCACAGTGATTTTGTCCACCACCGGAATTGAATGGTTGACGCCAAGCTTAAAGTACCAGCCGGGGTAGTGAGCAAATTCACGGTAGATCGTCAAAGTTGGAGTGAGTAAGCAATTACCGGCCGCCTTGAGAAATAATTCTTGAGAATCGAAGGTGCTGGTGGCTAGGGCATAGTAGATGTACCCGGCACCGACGGTGACCGGACCCAGGTCGTAGTCATAGGTCAGAGTCAGGTCGGTTTCGGTCCATCTGGAGTTTTTGTCATCACTGGCGGGATCAAAATGTTTGGTATCTAAATTGCCCCAAACATCCATCTTGAACCCCTTATAACCGACGTTGACGTCCGGTTGAATGACCAGACTATCCTTGCTGAGTTCGTAGCCACGCCAGATGTATTTGCTGAAAAAACCGGCGGATACTGAGGTGGCCGGCTTGTCTTGCGCAGCGCAGATGGACAATGTGCTCACGGTCATCATGAGGATAACCATAACGGTCAATATGGCTCTTGTCTTCGTTCTCATTCCTTTTCTCCTTGGGACAACAATGATTTTTAAAAATCCAGCGTGGATAAAAAGGGTCAGCGCCCCCGGTGATTCCCTAATTAACACGCCTGGGTGAGTTGTTTCAACCCTGGATTAAGCAAAATAGAGACCAACTGTTCTATTGCCATGATATTGCAACAAATAAATTTAACAGTTGGTCAATTGGGATCGATCCTGACTGACAATTTTGTAGCATCTTTTCATCCTTTGAACAAAAATGTAGGATTATTCACCGGGGAAATCCTGAACCCGGCCCATTTCACCCAGGTACCTCGACGTTGTCCTTTTCCAGGAAATGGTAGAATCCGGCATTGACTGTGCAGTTGTGGCTGGTGGGATTCTCGTCGGTCAGGTCCCGGCGGCGGTTTTATCTTGATTTGAATGCTCTTATTTTATATACTTACCAATTGGACAAAATGGTCATCGACGAGCGGTGAGGTGAGGCGGGCCGGGAGCAGGAGACGGCCGGGCTGGGAAAGCATTATGTCATTTAAGGAAATTAAGGGTCAGCCGAAGGCGGTCGCGGCTTTGACCACAGCCATCATCTCAAAGCGTCTATCCCATGCCTATTTGTTTACCGGTATCGACGGGATAGGCAAACGGACGACGGCTTTGGAACTGGCCAAGGCGGTCAACTGTGCCCATCCGGCAACCGGGGATAGTTGTGGTACGTGCCAATCATGTGGCAAAATCGAGGCTGGATTGCACCCGGACGTCCGGATGATTGAACCCCATGAAGGGGCGAATAACATCAAAATAGAACAAATCCGGGAAATCAAGCGATGGATGCGGTTCAGGCCCAACGAGGGCCTATATCGGGTCACGATTATTCCAGGGTATTATCCCCTGACCGATGAAGCCTCCAATGCTTTACTTAAAACTCTGGAAGAACCGCCTCAAAGCAACATTTTGGTCTTGACAGCCGTGGATCGGAGAAAGGTCCTGGGCACCATCGCCTCAAGGTGTCAACAGATCCCCTTTAATCCTCTTCCAGAGACCCTGGTGGCGGAATTTATCGCCGAAAAGTATAAGCTTAGTATTGACCAGGCCAGGCTTAGCGCCTTGATGGCCTCGGGAAGTCTTAAGCGGGCCGGCATCTTCGCCAAGGCTGATTTCTTTGGCTTGCGAGAGGATTTTGTCGCCTTAATGTCGAAACCAGGCCGAACTGAGTTGAACCAGATATTCATGCTTTCCAAGCGATTGTCTCAGCTTAAAGAAGACCTCCAGGATTTCTTTTACCTGATGAAACTTCTGTACCGAGACGAGCTAATTTTAGTGGCTGATGGCGCCTCAGACGGAATAACTAATTTTGATCATCTGGAGATCCTCCAACAGTTAGCCCGAGACGAATCGGGGCTCCGGATATTTGACAAACTGGACCGGATAAACAGGGCGGAACGAGCCATTCTTAGGAACGCTAATCGACAATTGGCCCTGGATACGTTACTGATCAGTCTATTAGCCACACCGTAATGACGCCGGCCCACCTGCACCAGCTATTAGCCACACCGTAATGACGCCGGCCCACCTGCACCAGATCTTGGCCGGGTCAGGACCAATGGTGCTGCCGGGTTTTCTCATCCCCGACAAAAGCAGCAATGCTGGATTCATTATAACCCGGACCGGATGATTAACTTTGACGATAAGACGTTTAAAGACTTCTGAACGTCATGCGTTCCTTTAGGAGTCATGACTAAGGTGACAAATATTGAGGTGCGACCGCACGGCCCGACCGTGTCGCCGTGTTCACGTGAAAAGGTGAGACAAAAATTATGATCGATGCTGATGATAACAATCCGGTGGAATCTACCGGCGACCAGATGATGGAATCTACTGACGACCAGACAACGGAATCCACCGACCCCCAGCCTGTGGCATGCACTGGCTGCCATGCAACCAATTCTGAACTGATCACGGGACTGTATCCGATGCAGAAAATTGTGTGGATCAGGTTTCGGCCACGGGGCAAACTCTACGCCTTTGACCCGGTTGATCTTGTACTTAAGAAGAGTGATCAGGTT
>JADFXK010000439.1:0-3073 GCA_015233625.1 Deltaproteobacteria bacterium
ATGTCCGTGGGCGGCAAAAGTCCTCTCACCGGAGGCATCAAGGAATCCAACGCCGGTGGTCAAGCTGGACAGTACCTCTCCCGGTTGCGGGTCAAGGCCATCATTCTGGAAGGAGCGGCGCCAGCCGGTAAGATGTACAAGCTAGTCCTGTCCAAGGACCAGGCGACACTCAAAGAAGCCAACGAACTAAAGGGCCTGGCAAATTACGATACCGTGGCCAAACTTACCACTGAGTACGGCGAAAAGTCGGCCTACATCACCATCGGCCAGGCCGGTGAAATGCTCCTCAAGGCCGCCAGCGTTGCCGTGACCGACCAGGAGAATCGGCCCACCCGGCATGCCGGTCGCGGTGGTCTGGGTGCGGTTATGGGATCCAAAGGGCTCAAGGCTATTGTCGTCGATCCGACCGGAGCCGACAGGGCTGACCTGGCCGATCCCGAAGCTTTTAAGACAGCCCAACGCAAATTCTTAGACACCCTTAATAAACATCCGGTCACCAGCTCCGGCTTGCCCACCTACGGCACCAATGTCTTAACCAACATTCTTAACGAAGCCGGCGGCCTGCCCACCCGAAATTTTTCTTCGGGTCGGTTCGAAAACGCCGAAGCCATCAGTGGTGAAAAATTCCATGAAATAATTACGGCTCGGGGCGGCAAGCCCACCCACGGCTGCCACTCGGGATGCACCATCCGTTGTTCCGGGGTATATCTCGACAAAGACGGCCATTATCTGACCAAAGAACCGGAGTACGAGACCGTCTGGGCCAATGGGGCCAATTGCGGCATCTCCGATCCTGATGCGATTGCCATGCTGGATCGCCTTTATGACGATATCGGCCTGGACTCTATAGAACTGGGCAACTCCCTGGCTGTGGCCATGGACGGGGGTCTGTTGCCCTTTGGTGATGCCGAAGGGGCCATCAAATTGATTAAAGAAGTCGGCCAGGGCACCGTGTTGGGTAAGGTCTTGGGATCCGGCGCGGCCGTGACCGGGGCGGTTTTCGGAGTCAAACGTATCCCGGTTACCAAAGGACAGGCCTTACCGGCCTACGACCCTCGCGCCGTCAAAGGGATCGGAGTCACCTACGCCACCTCAACTATGGGCGGAGACCACACCGCTGGTTACGCCACTGCCACCAACATCTTGGCCGTCGGCGGCTCGGTCAACCCACTTAAACCTGAAGGCCAGGTGGAATTATCCCGGAATCTCCAAATCGCTACGGCGGCCTTGGACTCCACCGGCTTGTGCCTGTTTACCGCTTTCCCCATTTTGGATATGCCCGAGGCGTTTGAGGCGGTTTACGAAATGATCAACGCCAAATACGGCCTCACGCTAACCGGAAACGACGTGGTCGAACTGGGCAAGACCATTCTCAGAGCGGAACGAAAATTCAATGAGCTGGCCGGATTCAGCAAGCAACATGACCGGTTGCCGGAATTCTTCAAGACCGATCCCCTGCCGCCCCACAACACGGTCTTCGACGTCCCGGACAGCGAACTGGACACGGTCTTTAACTTCTAACCACCTTTAATCATCTTCGGATGACTTACCCTTCATTCAGAGCACAAGAGCAGCCGTCCCGTTCCCAGGATGGCTGCTCTTTTTTTGTACTTTGAACGGTTACAATTGTCCCTTTTCGAGAAGGCACATGGCCAGCATGCGTTAAGATTTCTCGCTTCGCTCGAAATGACAATATCCGAGGCGACACCGATCTATAACGATTGCGCACTGCGCCTTTGTCATTTCGAGCGAAGCGAGAAATCTTGAAAACAACCAAAGACCGGACCGGAACGCCGAGCCTCACTTTTCCCCGGAAGGGGCGGTCTGCTCTACCAGGGTGGCCAGGTCGGCCAGTTTCTGGGGTTTTGGCTGCGAGTAAAAACGCTTAAGCTCTTCTTCAGAAAATAAACGTTCCAGAATGTATAGGATGGGCAGGCGACCGTCCCAGCACTTGATGACCAGGCGACAAGGCAAATCTCCGCCTTCCAGCCGACAATATTCAAAGCGCACCTGATGACCCAATCTGGGACACCGGGTGATTAAATTATCTAAAGGGTTATCAGGCACGTAGCCTCTCCGGCAGCTTATCTTTTAGGTGGCGCGGGGTGCCCCGCGATGGCGGCCAACGCCCGGTCGATATCCTCTTGAGGTAAAACGTGATCAGTCAGTTTCCCGCCCAGGTAGGCGTCATAGGCCGCCAGGTCGACCAGGCCGTGACCACTCCAGTTGAACAAGATGGTCTTTTCTTTGCCTTCTTCTTTGGCCTGGCGGGCCACTTCCATCACCGCGGCGATGGCATGGTTGGTCTCCGGAGCCGGGATAAATCCTTCAGTCTGGGCCCACATCACTCCGGCTTTGAACGTATCCAGATTGTGATAAGCACGAGGTTCAATCAATCCGTCCAACACCAATTGACTGACCAGCGGCGCCATTCCATGGTAACGTAAGCCCCCGGCATGAATGGACGCAGGGACGAAATCATGGCCCAGGGTGTGCATGGCCAATAACGGGGTTCTTTTGTCGGTGTCACCAAAATCATAGGCAAACGGTCCCCTGGTCATGGTCGGACAAGAGGTCGGCTCAGCCGCAATGACCTGCATTTTCTTCCCCGCAATTTTGTCGCGGATAAAGGGGAAGGCCAATCCGGCAAAGTTACTCCCACCGCCGGCGCAGCCAATGACTACATCCGGATACTCGCCGATCTTGTTCATTTGTTTTAACGCTTCTAGACCGATCACCGTTTGGTGCAGCATAACGTGATTGAGCACACTCCCCAGAGAGTAGTTGGTGTCTTCTCGACCTGACGCGTCTTCCACCGCCTCACTAATGGCGATCCCCAGACTTCCGGGCGAGTTGGGATCCAGGGCCAGGATCCGCCGTCCCGCCTCAGTCGTATTCGTAGGCGAAGCCACACAGTCCGCCCCCCAGGTCATCATCATCAGCCGGCGGTACGGTTTCTGTTCATAACTCACCTTGACCATGTACACCTTGATTTGAATCCCAAACAACTTTCCGGCAAAGGCCAGCGCACTGCCCCATTGACCGGCACCCGTTTCTGTGGCAATCCGCTTAA
>JADFXK010000439.1:3091-3576 GCA_015233625.1 Deltaproteobacteria bacterium
TGTGGCTGCCGGCCGGACTGACTCCTTCATTCTTGAAATAAATCTTAACCGGGGCATCGAGCAGTTTCTCAAACCTTTCAGCCCGGTATAAGGGCGAAGGGCGCCAAATAGTGTAAGCGTCCATCACTTCATCCGGGATATCAATCCATCTTTCATGAGAGACCTCTTGTTCAATCAAGCTCATTGGGAAGATGGGGGTTAACAAGTCTGGAGTGACCGGTTGACCCGTGCCAGGATGAAGAGGCGGCAGTAGTGGAGTGGGCATATCAGCTTGAATATTATACCATTGCCGAGGAATCTCGTCTTCGGTGAGAAAAACCTTCTTCGCCATGAAAACCTCCTTGCATAGGCTGATGTGGTAATATGATGATGGGCCATGGAATAACGGGAAATACGATTACCGGGACGGGTCAGGTCATGCGGTATAAAGCCGGACGCCTATCCTGAAAAAGGTGATTGTAAACATTCAAAGACTTATTTTCAGC
>JADFXK010000043.1 GCA_015233625.1 Deltaproteobacteria bacterium
ACATGGCCAAAGTGGAGATGAGAATCAAACCTGAGGTCAAGCTGCCGAATGATGTCATTGTTTCAATCCGGACCCAGGGAATCATCGGGGACAAGTATATCAAAATAAAGCCTGGTGAATACAGTCCGTCAGAGTATAGGTTTTTAGCCCACGTGATTGCACTGGGGTTTGGTCCCCCGCAAAAACCGCAGGCGCAAAGATTAAGGCCACAAAGAGCAGCCCTAAAAGTAACCGGTTCATAATCTCCCCCAATGTGTTAGATTTTACCAAAAATGTATTTGCTGATCAGCTCCTCCAAATCAATAGCCGATTCAGTGTCGGTGATATAGGCCCCCGGCAAGACGTACTTGTCGGAAGCACCAGGCTTTATTTTGATATACTTGTCCCCGATGATTCCCTGGGTCCGGATTGAAACAATGACATCATTCGGCAGCTTGACCTCAGGTTTGATTCTCATCTCCACTTTGGCCATGTCATCTTTACCCAGGCTAATATCGGCCACCCGGCCGATGGTAACCCCGGCAATTTCCACCACGGCCCCTTCCTTAAGCCCGGACACGGAAGAGAAGAGCGCAAACACAGGGTATTCTTTGCCTCCAAATATATTCACTTTTCCCAGTTTAACAGCTACATAAGAAAAGCACAAGAACCCAATAATCATGAACACGCCGACTGAAAGTTCCAAATTCCATTTTTGTTTCATTGTTCTACCTGATCGCTGAAGTAAATTGATCCCATGGTATCGTTGATCAAGGCCTTGACCACGTCGTTCTCAGACCTCTGGATGTCTTCATAAGAACAGTGGGCCAGGATGATCCCGTCGTGCATCACCGCCACCATATCGGACAGGTTAAATATCTTGGGGATGTCATGGCTAACTATAACTGCCGTGTATTTAAGAAGTTTTTGAGTCTCAAAAAACAGTTTATACATGTCTTTGACCTTGACCGGGTCCAGACCGGTGGTTGGTTCATCGAATAGCACAATCTGAGGCTCTAATTGCAGGGCTCTGGCCAATCCCACTCTTTTCTTCATCCCGCCGCTTAACTGGGCCGGATACTTGTCCAGTTGATCCGCCATGCCCACTAGCTGAAGCTTCTCAATGACCCGCCGCCGAATCTCGTCCTCTTTAAGTTTGGTCCTTTGCCGTAACGGCAAGGCCACATTCTCGAGAACGTCAAGTGAGTCCATCAAAGCCGCCCCTTGAAATAGAACGCCGAATTTGGTCCGAACCTCCTTCAGCTTCTTTCCCTTGGTTCGGGAGACATCCACTCCGTCAACGATGACTTGGCCGGCGTCGGGCCGCACCAGACCTAGAATGTGCTTCAGGAGAACACTCTTACCCTGGCCACTTTGACCAACGATAATGGTGGTCTTACCGGCTTCGACGTCTAAACTGACACCCTTGAGCACTTCATTCCCGGCGAATGACTTCCTCACCTCAATGAGCCTGATAATAGTATTGTCGTTCATGGACATGTGTATTTGGGGTTCCATGTTAATCAATTGAGGCAACGGGCCGGCGGTTTCAGGTTACGGCCAGATCGGGTAAAAACATGTGTGGTGAAGTAGAAACGGTAGTTTCTCCACATGGCCCGACTCATGGACACCCATAATCAAGAATAGAGCTTACCTGAAAATTTGCATATCGGACCAATCCCAAATTCTTTCGGGCTTTACATCCACACTGACCGGGTCGGCATTCCAGTCATGGACACTCCAGGCACGGATTCCTCTAACGTGGACAAACCCTCCCCAGCCAATGGCCAACATACACAACATGACGACAGCTATTTTGGGCCCGGGCTTGAGTCCTTTAATCCAGTGAATGGCCGGCACGACCGATAGGGCCAAAAGCCCGAACATCGGCGCATACAATCTGGGTCCATAGCTATATCCGCCCCACCAGTGTGGGAAACAAGCCAAGATGGCGCCGAAAGCCAGGAACACGAGGCTGATGATCCGAAACAAGGAATGAAATTCATCATGCTTGAACCAGGCCAGAACCATCCCCCAGAACGACAAGATGACAATGGGATTAAATACTAATAAGCCTCTATTAGGACTAAATAATTGCCCTGCCAACGCCGTCGGCCACGTCTCCAAATTAAGGCGACCACCCTGATAATAAGGAGGCAGCCACTGGCCAAAAAAATAGTGAGACCAGAGCAGGAATGGGACTATCGATACGGCCAACAAGGTTAGAAAACCAACCCCCAATTCCCGATGCCGGATGCCCACATAGACCAGGCTGCCGAGGATCAACAGAGAAAAATCCGGTCGGGTAATATATCCCAAGACCGATACCGGAGCCGCCAAAAGTACGCACCAGGCTCGGCCCGAGGTTAAAAGTAGCACGACGAACAAAGACAACAGCAGAGATGTATTATGAGACCATAACCCACCGGCATGAACTGAAAGATGAGATGAGGCCAAACCAAAGACCAGCGCGACCGCGCCGGCGATAAAATGGTTCAATCCAAAGCGCACCCCCAACCAAAAAATCAAGGCAACGGATAATGCGGCCCAGACGTCGGCGGTGTACTGAAATATTTTTGACTCATCCAGCCCGATCAACTGCCCGGCGAATACAAACGGCAGGGCAACTAGGGAAGTCCCTATAGGAAAATAGTTAACCAGTCCAGCTCGAGGCGTTTTGATGATGGCGTAATAGCCCCTTTGTTTTATGAGATCAGCGTGTTGACTTAAGTTTATGTCACCCGCCCGGAGCAACTGCTGAGCAGTGGGGATATACCAAATATTATCGGTAGTTTGACTGCCTGCTGGACATATAGAAGAAAGGATGTAAATAATCAAAACAGACGCAAACAGCGTGGCTGCGAGAAGAAGGCGCCTTCCGCCCACCAGGCGCGCGACCAGCAAAATGGGTAGTAGGGCCGCACCAAGTAGTAGGCCCATCAGTAACCGTCTAATATTGGTATATAATTCAGATGCCTCATAAACCCGAAAATAGGTAATGGTCACCGGGCGGGTGGCTTTGGCCTCGATTCTCAAAAGACACTCTTCAGAGAGACCCGGCCAGCGGACGGCCCTGACAAAGTAAGATTCCCCAGTGGTAGCCGGCACCTCTAACCAGACACCAATGTCTTTTTGATCTTTGCCCTGGGCTTGAAAGGCAAGGCCGAGAGAAGGACTGCCGACCGTAGCCAGTTCAAAAACATATTTAGCGTTTCTCTTTAACGGCAAGCGGATATCCAATCCGAATGCCGCTCCGTCATCCGAAGAGGTGATTCCTTCAGAGGTCCTCTGGTACTTACCCTGCCAGGCACTGGACAAAGAGGCGACCAATGTTCCGCCGCCCAGATCATGGGGCAGACACCTCAATGACACAATGGCGATCAGCATTAGCGGCACTGATAATATTACCCAAAAGGACGGAATTCGCAGGCCCTCAAACGGTCGCCAACTCAGTCGCATATTCGGCCTTATCTGATCAACCACAGCTTCTCCTGGAGTGGATCCTAACTGCCTGAGCCGGCAGCCATGCCCGCCTTGGTAACCTTCTTGTTGCCGGGGCATTAACCGCTCGATGTATGGGCGGAGACCATCTCCCGTTGCGCCGGTGAGTATAAATTTAGAGCATCACGGAGGTGATCAGGTAATCCCAGACCAGGATGCTTACCGAGGTCATAACCACAGCCATAGTCGTAGCCCGGCTGACCCCTTCGGCCCCGAATCCGCCTTTCCGGTCTAGATGTACAAAAAATCCCTTGGCCGCGCAAATCCACACGATAAGCAGGCCAAAGCACATGGACTTGATGATAGCCATGTTGATGTCGGCCCATTCAACGCTTTTGCTCATCCCGGCAAAATAGGCCCCCTCGTTAACTCCCAACAGCTTCACCCCGGCCAGCCAACCGCCGAAAATACCGACTACAATAAATACAAAATTCAAAATAGGCACGGATATCAGGCAGGCGATCACCTTGGGCGCGATCAGGAATCGGTAAGGATCAATGGCCATGCACTCCAGGGCGTCAATTTGCTCAGATATTCGCATAATTCCGAGTTCGGCACAGATAGCCGAACCGGCTCGGCCGGTAACCATCAAGGCCGACAACACCGGGCCTAATTCCCGAAGTAAGCTCAAGGCCACTGCCGAGCCTAACATTCCCACGGAGCCGAATTGACTTAAGGTGTGATACCCCTGCAAACCCAGCACCGCTCCGGTAAAGGCCCCGGTAAAGATGATGAGGGATAAGGACATGCTCCCGATAATATGAATCTGCTTGACCATGGCCAAGATATTCACCGGCGGTAAGAAGATGCCCACCACCGACATGAGCAGAAAAACACCCATGCGGCCTGCTCCTTCCACCCTGGAAATGGTTTCCTGGCCCAGTCTTTCAATAACCCTTAGCATTTATTCGCCCCCGCGGAAGGCTCATAATACAAAAAAAATACCGGCCCCGTCAAACAAAAATGAATCGCCGGCTCGGAACAGGTGCTCTGAAATCTCGAATTTTGAGAGATCGCCAGATGCCCTAAAGGAAAGGCCGGAGATGCCGTTTTGACTATCATAACATGATGATAAGGCGGCATGACCGCCCCCTATTCCGGCGGCTTCCCTAAGCTTCTGGCGTTTTCTAATTTATTCTTTTCCTGGAAATGGCGAAGTGCGGCAGCCAGCGATGGCAGCCCGGAATTGGGGATGGTAACACTCCGTGGTATCAGGAAGATACTCCTGTTGGACCTCTTCTGCGGTGAGGTAGTCGTCATGTTCGGCCAGCCACAGATAAGGAGGACATTGCCATCCGAGGCAACCCAATTAGGCGCCACGGTGATCTCTCGCCCCGCGGCCACCAGAATATCGGCTATGATCCTCGTTTGGATCAAAATCTGGTTTGGGCCGGCCTGGAATCTATGGCCGGTGGTGGTGACCTCGGCCAACCTTGGGGGCACAGCCCCGCTCCGGATGATAACATCAGGCTCTAGTTCGCAGGTCTCGACCAGTTCGGGACAGGTTATCTCCGAACTAATGTTCAGGCCATAGGCCGCGTAATAATGCATAGTTCCGTTATCTTAGGGTATACTAAAGGGAATCGGCAAGCATAGGCTGGATTCACCGGACTGGACGGCCGGATTTGATGTCATCAATGTAACGTTGCGCCTTCCGTCCTAAGTTGGAGTCGGGACTGAGGGAGACAACCGATTCAAATGAAGCTCTGGCTTCGATCATCTGCCCCATCTTGGCTTGAAGTAAGCCCAAGTTGTAATGGGCGTCGGGAAATTTGGGGTCAAACATGACGGCCAGCCGGTAATTCTCCAGGGCCAGCCCGAGCTTGCCCAACTTCTCATAGGACTGGCCTATTCCGTTTAGGGCTGGAACAAAGCGTGGGGCACCTTTAAGGGCGGCCTGGTAACATGCGACGGCCTTGTGGTAGTCACCTTTCTGATGATAGGCCAGGCCCATATTACACCAGGCGTACTGCGGGGTAGGGTAGAGCAGATTTTTCACCGCGGCTTGAAATTGTTCAACGGCCTTGTCGTATTCACCCATCCGCACATAAACGATACCCAGATTGTTGTAGGCTTCGGAATAGTCGGGCTTGAGAGTCTGGGCGTTTTGGAAGTGTTGAATGGCCTCCGGATAGACTTCTTTGGACATGTAGGCCGCGCCTAAAATATTTTGAATTTCCGCGTTCTTCGGGTCTAATTTAGCAGCTTCAAGCAATTCTTTGAGCGCTCGGGTGAAATCCCCGGACTTAAGATAAGAATCACCCAATTTCAGGTGGGTCTGGGCTTTGTCTTCACCTTGGAGGATGGTGCCGGCGCATCCCATGGTGAGGAGGATCAGGCCCAAGAGGATTAGGATGATGATTACATTTAAGCCAAAGCCGCCCTTTTTCCTTATCACGTGTGCACTCTTTTCCGAGTCGGGTTAAATTCACCAATAGGAGTATGAATCAGATCATCTTATGGAGCGGGTATTCCACAATGCCCTCTGCCCCGCGCTTGATCAACTCAGGGATCAAATCCCGAACCTTGGTTTTGTCGACCACAATTTCCACAGACAGCCAGGGGACTTCATACAAGGAGGCCACAGTGGGGGCGTTCAGGGAAGGCAGAATGGCAATGACCTGCTTGATCTTTTCTTCCGGGACGTTCATCTTAAGGCCGACCATATTTTCGGCCCGCAAGGCGCCTTTGAGCAGAAGCCGGATCTGTTCGATCTTGTCCTTTTTCCAGGGGTCTTCCCAGGCCCTGGGATGGGCGATGAGCTGGGTGTTGGTCGACATCAAGTCTTTAATTATTTTAAGTCCATGGGCTTTAATCGTGCTACCTGTTTCGGTCACTTCGACAATGGCGTCGGCCAAACCGGAGACGACCTTAGCCTCGGTTGCGCCCCAGGAAAATTCTACCTCCACTGGGATATTGTGCTGCGCAAAATATTTCTTGGTAAAATTGACCAGTTCGGTGGCCACCTTTTTCCCGGCCAAATCCTGGATGTCTTTAATGTTGGATTCCATGGGCACGGCTAAAACCCACCGGGCCGGCCGCTGGCTCGTCTTGGAATAAATCAGGTCATCCACCACAACTACCTGAGATTCGTTTTCCATAATCCAATCTTTGCCGGTCAGTCCCACATCAAGAGTTCCATTTTCGACGTATCGGGACATTTCTTGAGCCCGGCAAATGGAGCAACTGATTTCCGGATCATTAATTTGGGGGAAATAGCTCCGGCTACTAACTTCGATTTTCCAACCGGATTTGGCAAATAGTTCGAGAGTGTAGTTTTGCAAGCTCCCTTTGGGGATGCCGAGTTTTAGAACATTCATTTTGGATACACCTTATTTGGATCGAAGACTTTTTCATCAACTACGGTCAATCCGCCCTGATCATCGACCCGGCGGTAAAAACAAGAGCGGTATCCCGTATGACAAGCTGCACCGCCCAGTTGGTTGACCTGAAGAAGAATGGTATCGTTATCACAATCGACAAACACGGCCACGATCTGTTGGACGTGCCCCGAGGTGCCGCCTTTGTGCCACAACTCCCGGCGGGATCGGCTCCAATAATGGGCCTGGCCGGTGCTCAAGGTTTTCTCCCAGGCCAGTTGATTCATATAGGCCATCATCAAGACCCGACCATCTGCGGCGTCCTGGACGATAGCCGGAATCAGGCCGCCGGTTTTCTCAAAATCTAATTCCACCATAATCTTTCCAAAATTAGTAAATTGTTAAGTAGCCGCTGGTTAGCCAGTCGGCCTCCGATCAGGAGTCCCAGGGCGACTAGTTGTAGATAAAGATGGGCCTCAACTCAGCGTAGGCCCGGATAATATTAGTCGGGACGCCTCTTGTCAAGGTTTAACGTGAAGTCACGTCGACAACAATGTTTTATCATCCTGTTGTCACTCAGTTATGATGGGCGACCCAGCATGGCGATGCGGGCGGGAATGGGAAGCCTGAAAACGATATCAATAGCTTCCAGGTTAGCCGAGTTGGCTGCTTCCGGACCTCCCGGCCGCAACATATACGATCTGCAACCTGATGTTTCAGGGCACTGAAATAACTAAAGTTGAGATCGGTTATCGGATGATAGCGCTTGAAGTTTCGCCTTTAATTCAGTATCATTCAAGGTTGTGATAAGTTACAGATGAAACTCCTAATTGTCGGATCCTGACCGAAGTGAGATCGGCTTATGAAAAAAAACTGGCTAATTCCCCTTGAATATACCATTGTCGTCGTCTTCGGCCTATCGTTGCTCTACTTGACCAGTCGGCACAACTATCTTTTTTTTCACAGCCTGGCCGAGGGATTCAGCATTGCCGTAGACCTGGCCATTTTTATGCTGGTCTGGAACTCCCGGAAGAATCTGGATAATGGATATATCTTAATCGTAGGTTTCAGCTCATTATTCATCGGCGCTTTGGATTTGACCCATACGCTGGCTTACCGGGGCATGGGGGTATTTTCCGGAAACAGTACTAATCTGGCCACCCAGTTGTGGCTGGCCGCCCGATATGTTCAGAGTCTCTCGTTGCTCATCGCGTCCATGTACCTGGGCCAATCAGGTGAATCCGTTAAGCTGCCTGGTAAATTAGTTTTAGCCGGTTACACGGTCGTGACCGGCCTCCTGCTCTGGATGATTTTTTTTGGGGGTATTTTCCCCACCTGTTATATCCAGGGAGTGGGATTGACTTTCTTTAAGAAAGCCAGCGAATATCTCATCTGTCTGATCTTTATTGTCTCTTTAAGTCTGCTTAAACAGCATCGAGACGAGTTTGACCCCGCGATTGGGCGATGGCTGATGATGTATCTAGTTGCCTCCATCGGGTCTGAATTGACCTTTACCTTGTATCTCAGCGTCTATGGATTTATGAATATGCTCGGGCACCTGCTTAAAATTTTCGCCTTTTTCTTTGTCTATAAGGCCGTTGTGGAGATGGGAATCAGGCAGCCGCAGGCCCTGTTGTTCGGGGACCTTCGGCAACGGGAAGAGGCCTTGCAGAAAAGCGAAGAACTTTTCCGGACCATGGCCGACCTCACCTATGATTGGGAATATTGGCTGGGTCACGACAAACAATTTGTTTACATTTCACCATCCTGTGACCGGATGACCGGATACCCGGCTGAAGATTTCCGGAACGACCCGACACTCCTGACCAGAATTATCCACCCCGACGATTTGGCCGTAAATATAACCCACCTCGGTGAGGGGATGGAGGATTCAGGATTGCACTCCGCCGATTTTCGCATCATTACCCAACAAGGGGAGGAAAGATGGATCAACCACATTTGTCAACCGGTGTACGATCACAACGGGAAGTTCTTGGGCCGGCGGGCCAGCAATCGCGACATTACGGCTCAAAAACAAGCTGAGACCACCCTTAAGGAAGCTGAGCGGTCCCTGCGGGAGAGTGAAGAGCGGCTGAGGACATTGATTAATGCCATGCCCGATATCATTTGCTTCAAAGACGGCCAGGGACGCTGGCTGGAAGCCAATGAGGCCGATTTGCGGTTGTTTGAACTCACTGAAGTGGATTATCGAGGGAAAAGTGGATCTGAGCTGGCGGCATTTTCTCCTACTTGCCGGGAGGCGTTCCTGACCTGCGGAGACAGCGACGAACAGGCCTGGCAACTAAGAAATCTCTGGCGGGGCGAGGAAATCATCCCTTGCCCCGACGGCCGAAAAATCATCCTGGACCTGATCAAGATCCCTCTTTTTCAGGATGACGACCAGCGCAAGGGTCTGATCGTCATCGGCCGGGATGTGACGGAGCAGAAACTGGCCGCCCAAAAGATTTCAGACCTGTTGGAGTTAAACCGCAAGATTATCGAGGCCTCGGCGGTTGGTATCGTTGTGTATAATGGTCTTACCGGTCAAGTGTTACTGGCTAACCCGGCGGCCGCCCGAGTCATCGGCGCCCCTCTGGAACAATTGCAGCAACAGAATTTCCGCCAGATTACCTCCTGGAAAACCTCCGAATTGTTGTCCGCAGCAGAAGCGGTCCTGGCCACCGGCCTCGAACAACAATTCGAGATCAAATTGACGACCACGTTCGGCCGCCTGGTCTGGCTTGAATACTTTTTTGCCCGCATCTCCAGCGGGGGCGTACCGCATTTGCTGGCACTTTTCCACGACATCACGGAATCCAGGCAGGCGTTGGTGAATATCCAGGAGAGTGCTGATTTCGCTCGGGCCGTTCTGGATTCGATCACTTCCCATCTGGCCATACTGGATAAGAACGGCATAATCTTAGAAACCAACCAGGCCTGGAAGGATTTTGGAAGAAGCCAGGGACTGGATCCCCTCTGGAATGAAACAGGTGTCGAATACTTCAAGGCATGTGAACCGGCCGAAGCTCAGTCGGTCACAGAAGTCATCCGGGCTGTGAGCGGCATCCGGGCCGTCATCGATGGCCAACAGAACGAATTCGTGATGGACTATCCGTGCCATTCCCCAGATCGCCGGCGCTGGTTCAATATGCGGGTGACCAGGTTTAATGTCTCGGGGTCGGTCCGGGTGGTGATCAGCCATGAAGATATCACCGGAATCAAGAATATCTCCGAAGATCGGGCCGAAGCCTTGCGCAGGTATCAGGCCTTCATTCGGGCCTTGGGCGAAGTGACTTATGAACATTTTGTGCCGGATGATATTATTGTCTGGTCTGGGGCGGTCAAAGAGGTGCTGGGCTATGAGCAGCCAGAAATGGGTCACGATGGGGCGAGTTGGACAACTCGGGTCCATCTGGATGACCTGCCCGCGGTGGTTGCAGAATTTCGCCGGGCGCACAACGAAGATGGGCTGTTCGATATGGAGTATCGGTTTAGGACTAAGGACGACCGTTATATCTGGTTTCACGACCGGGGAACCATGAATGTTGATAAATCGGGCACGCTCCATTCAGTCATCGGGATCATGAAAAATATCAATGAGCGGAAACTGGCCGAGGAGGCCTTGCGGGAGGCTAAAGAGATGGCGGAAGAGGCCAACCGGGCCAAGAGCGAATTCCTGGCCAAAATGAGCCACGAGATCCGGACTCCGATGAACGCCATCACCGGACTGATTTACCTGGCCTTGCAAACGGAACTTACCTCTCAACAAAGGGATTACCTCAATAAAACATCTAGTTCAGCTCGGGCCTTATTGAGAATCATTAATGATATTCTCGATTTTTCCAAGATCGAGGCCGGTAAGCTGGACATCGAAAAGGTGCCTTTCAATCTCGACGACATTATGACCAGTATTTCTAATCTGGTCGGCGTAACCGCATCTGAAAAAGACCTGGAACTTATCTTCTGGGCGAATCAGGAAGTACCCCGATTGTTGGTGGGTGATCCGCTGCGATTAGAACAGGTTTTACTCAATCTGGTCAGTAATGCCGTGAAGTTCACCGAAACTGGTGAGATTATAATGCATGTAAAATTACTGGACCAGACCTCGGACAAAGCCACCCTCTGTTTTTCCGTAAGAGACACTGGCATCGGCATCTCCGAAGATCAGGTCACTGACCTGTTCCAACCGTTTACTCAAGTAGACGGGTCCATCAGCCGGAAATACGGCGGCAGTGGTCTGGGCCTGGCCATTAGTAAGCGGCTGGTGGAGATGATGGGAGGGCAAATCGCCGCGACCAGTCTGCCCGGCCGAGGGAGTCTGTTTGCCTTTACCGTCACCTTGACCCTCCAGCCGGGACATGCCGCAGATCAACTTCTTCCGCCACCGGAGCATCGGTCCAGCCGGGTGTTAGTCGTAGACGATAATGACGCGTCCCGAGCGATTTTGAAGGACACCCTGGAATCATTCTCCTTTCAGGTGATGACCGTGGTCTCTGGAGAGAAGGCCCTGGAGGAGCTGGACCAGGACCGGGAGAGGCGGCTTTATCGATTTATCCTGATGGACTGGAAGATGCCGGGGATGGATGGATTTGAGGTGTCCCGACAGATAAAAAGCAACCCGGCCACGGCGCAATATCCGATTATTATCATGGTTCCGGCATTTGGCCGGGAGGATGTCGTGGGGCGGGCTGAAGAAGCCGGGCTGAGAACTCTCCTGGTCAAGCCGGTGAGTCGGACGGCCTTGTTCAACACCATCATGAAAGTATTGGGACAGGCTGAGACCAAAGACTCCTCAGATACCTCGCCGGAGTTGACCAACCGCCTGCCGCTCTGCCCGGGCTCGATACCCAAGATTTTGGTGGTTGAAGATAACGAAATAAACCAGCAGGTGGCTAGAGAGATCCTGGAGCGAGCCGGGATATCCGTAACCATAGCCGGTAATGGCCGGGAAGCTGTCAGGCTTATTGATGCCTCCACCTGGGATGCCGTACTCATGGATATTCATATGCCCGAGGTGGATGGGTACGAGGCCACGCGCCGGATAAGACAAACGCCGAGAAATCAGCGGATGCCGATTATTGCCATGACCGCCAACGCCCTTAAGGGCGAGCAGGAGAAATGTCTGGCTGTCGGAATGAATGATTATGTGTCTAAGCCCATTGACGTTACTCAGCTTTTTCAGGTCCTGAGCAAGTGGGTTACGCCCCGCAAAAATGTTGAAAAAGCTGCCCCGGCCCAGCCGATAGACTCATTCCCCAATTATCTTCCCGGCTTTAATATTCCGGCCGGATTGGCCAGATTAACTGAAAATCGCCAATTATATAGGGAGTTACTCCTGCATTTTCAGAAGGATTACGCCCAGGAAGCGGTAAAAATCAAAAACGCTCTGCTGGCGGGAGATCAGAAACTGGCGCAAGAATTGGCCCACAGGTTGAAAGGGACGGCTGGGAATCTTTCGGCCGAAGACTTGTCTTTAGCGGCCGGCCAGGTGGAACAGGCCGTAAGTAAAGGAAAGACTGAACAGGTGAATCTGTTAGTCACCCAGTTAGAGGAACACATGGCCCTGGTTTTGGCCTCGATCAACCTGCTGGACCAGAGCCGTCCGGCGGAGAGCGAGACTGCTGCCGGGGAGATCCCAGGGCACCAGGTGGACGTGGTCAGGGTCACTGCAATTATCGCGGAGCTACATGATTTGCTAAAGAGAAACAGCCTGGATGCGGACAGCCGGCTTAAGCTTATGGCTGAACATCTGAAAGGCTCATCGTGGTTTGGTAAACTAACCAAGATCAAGGCTAATGTGTCCAGCCTCAATTATGAACAGGCCCTGGTCGGGTTGGAGGCTTTAGCCGGAGAAATGGGAATTGCGATTGGATCAAAGACCAATGAGTGACGAGAATGATCGGCAGAAAATATTGATCGTGGATGATGAACCGGCCGACGTTCGGGTTATCTATGAATTACTCCGAAACGATTATGAAGTCTTTTTTGCCGTTACCGGGGAGAAAGCTCTGGCTATGGCCGAATCGGAGCAGATCGATCTTATTCTACTCGATATTATGATGCCGGGGATGGATGGATACGAGATCTGCCGGCGATTGAAGGGGGCCCACCGGACCAAAGATATTCCCGTAATATTCATTACCGCCAAGATAACCGAGAAAGACGAAGTCCGAGGCTTTGATCTGGGTGCGGTTGACTACATCACCAAGCCCATTAGCCCGACCATCGTCAGAGCCAGGGTTAAGAGCCATATTCAACTAAAGCTATACCGCGATATCCTGGAGAATTTATCGGCTACCGACGGACTGACCGGCATCCCCAACCGCCGCCGGTTTGACGAGTTCCTGGAAGCCGAATGGAGGCGGTCGGTCCGGTCCGGATCTTACTTGTCCATGCTGATGATAGATATTGACTTTTTTAAGCCGTACAATGATCACTACGGACACCTGGCCGGAGACGAATGTCTGAAACAAATAGGCAGGGCCTTAACCAAGACCGTTAAGAGATCGGCCGACCTGATGGCCCGATATGGGGGTGAGGAATTCGCCTGCATCCTGCCCGAGACTAATTCCGTGGGGGCAACAGTTGTCGGCGGGAAACTTAGAGATCGGGTGGCCACCCTGGGCATCATCCATGAGTACTCGTCGATAGCCGGCCACGTGACCATTAGTCTGGGGGTGGCCACTATGATTCCGCTGATCAACTTGCTGCCGATGTCCCTGGTCCGGGCGGCGGACGAACTCCTCTACCAGGCTAAACGGAATGGACGCAATCGGCTGGTCACCCGTGATTTCAGCTAATAACGGCAACCATCAGTTTACGGTCCCCAAACCGGACCGGCGCCTCAAAATCGGCCGGTGGTTAATCCGCCGGGGCGTCCCACCCTCTTCCCGCTCTATACGGAAGTAGTACCAGGTGTTTCCTGGTCGAATCAAGCCCCACCATGAGCAAGAGATCATCAGATGTGGTCTTAAAGGACTGGCTCTGATCTCTAAGCTGCTCGGCCACGGCCGCGGTCTCCTCGGCCTGGGAGGAGTTGGCCTCGATAGCTCCTTCCATCTCCGATGAAGATTTGCTGATTTGTTCAATCCCCTGCCGTTGTTCCTCGGTCGCCGCGGAAATTTGGGAGACCAATTGCCCGACATGGCCTAGCCCATCTAATACCTCGTTGAATTTCTGCCCCGTCATTTTGGCCAGATGTGTTCCATCCTCAACTCTCTTGACGGTCATTTCAATCAGATCGGCCGTGCTTCGAGCAGCCTGAGCGGACCGGGTAGCCAGATGCCGGACTTCCTCGGCGACTACGGCGAAACCTGCTCCGCTCTCCCCAGCCCTGGCGGCTTCGACGGCGGCGTTCAAGGCCAGCAAGTTGGTCTGAAAGGCGATCTCATCGATGGTCTTGATGATTTGTTGCGTCTCCTGACCGGCCTCGGAGATATCGTCCATAGACCCGGACAGTTGGACCATGGCTTCACCTGCCTGGCGGGCGATCTGGTCAGTTTGTTTCAACAGCTTATCAGCCTGTCTGGCATGTTCGGCGTTTTGGCCGGTCATGGAGGCCATCTCCACCAGGGTGGCGTTGGTCGCCTGACAGGTGGCCGATTGTTGCATGGCCCCTTCGGCCAGATTCTGGCTGGCTGAGACCATTTGGGATGTAGCCGAGGCCAGTTGGTCCGCCCCCTCATCTATATGACCGGAGACCTGCCGAAGCGTCGTGACGATTCCCCGCGTAATCAAGAAGGCCAGAAATATCCCGGCAAAAACGGCTAACGCCCCTAAGATGATCACCCGGACTTTCGTCTCCTGGGCCTGGCCGAGCATGACTTCATCCGTCATAACATGGCCCCTGGCCTGTCCGCGGATCTGCCCCAAAATTGTCTTGACCTGATTAAGGGCCGGCACAGTCTCCTCGGCATAGATTTGGTATGCCTTCCTGGCGCCTTCCATTTCCAGCCTGACGGCCCGGCGGAGAGCCCGGAGTCCGGCCAGGGTATTCTCCAGCCAGGGCAATGTCTCTACTCTAAATATAGTTGCCGCCTCATCCGGGGTGGTCATCAACCCGTCCATCCTGGCCGCCGATTCATGCATCTTCCGGTGAGCAGAGGTCAACTTATCGAAAACTTCCTTGAATTCCGGCGTGCCGCCTTGATAGGCCTGCCGAGCTTGATCCGAGGCCAGCCATTTTCCCAGCCCGCATTTATCCGGATCCATTTGTACGTCCAGCTTGGTCTTGTGCTCCATCAAGGCATCCCGAACCGCGGCCGCCCAGATCAGATGATCCGCTTCCTTTTCGGCCAGACGTTCTGGCAAGGTGGAATCAACTCGGTGAAATACCTCTTTAATCTTTCGGGCCGAATCGTGCAGAGCTTTATGGGGCTGTTCGATCTGCTTTAGCAATGGCGCCAGGGTCGGTATCCATTTTTCAACCAGCGCCCGGTCTGGACTATACAGCCAGGTTCCGAAACCGCACTTCCGATGATCCAGCTCGACATCGAGCGTCGTCACCCGATCGTCCGTCATCAGGGCGTTGACCTTATTGGCCCAGATGAGGTGATCGACCTCCTTTTGGGCCAACAACCCATCTATCCGGTTGCCTTTGATGACTTCCTTGGCGTCGCTGACCAGGTGGTCCACACCCATCAGTCCGGCCAGGGCCACCAGCCCCAGCAATAACACCACCACCCCAAAACCCAGGGAGATTTTCTTACCTACGGTCAAACGAGATTTCATAGCTGCACCATCGAAAAAGTATGGTTAAACATGGGAAAAAAAGCCTAGTGTCCTCTGCCCCGGTATCTCCAGCCAGACCCATCACATTACCCTCGCCTTACCATAGCCGGCCCGGAATGCCAAGTAAAAAATGAACCGGCTTCAGGATAACCTCGCAAAATAACTATGATCTAACAAAATAAGCACGTTACAAGAGTGGGAGACCCTAAGAGGATTAGAAAAGGAGGCCAGGCCAGTGGGGTCGTAAGCGGCGTTTTAGAAGGTTCTTGCGGCTGTTGGAGTAGATCCGCCCCAAGGTCAGCTAAGCCGAGGCCTGAGCCAGGAACTACCCATCAGGTTGATGGAGGTTTCTTATCGTTAATCAATCTTCCCTAATCTATCTCCCTCTCCAGACTTAAGACAGGATTTACAGGATTTACAGGATTAAAAAAACTATGATTCGGGTACGGGTTTCTCTTTAGGACGATATGTGCGGTACTTGCGTTTGACCTGGAGGCTGGAGGCGCCAAAATTCAAAAGGAGGCCAATCTCTATGCCCGTGGCTGTCAGGTAGTTTACAAGTTGAACCTCGTGGGCCTGTACCAGTGTTTGGACGGCCTTGTTTTCTACAAGTATGGAGTCACCGACCAACATATCAGCAACGAAATCGCCGACCACGACGCCGTCGTAGACCACCTTGACAGCCTGCTGACACCTCACAGGCAGGCCGGCCTTGCCCAATTCGTGGGCTAGAGCTTTCCTGACACCTCAATGAATTCCTGCCCCGTCATTCTGCCCGGATCTATCCCATCCTCAACACTCTTGACCGTCATTTAACTCAAATCCGCCATGCTTCGAGCGACCTATGCGGAAAATACCGTTTGGTCGCAATCCCCTTTAGTCGGGTCAATGATTATGAGAGATGGTGAGATTATTGCTGCCAGCAATGGGATGCAGTCTCAATCCCCTTCAATCGGGTCAGTGGTTATGAATCTGGTGTGATGTCGAGGGCAACCTTGATCACGGTTGGTCGCAATCCCCTTTAATCAGGTCAGGTGATTCTTAGTCTGAGGTTAAAGTGCAGCAGTTTGATGCAGGTTGGTGGCTGCACTCCCCTTTGGTCGGGTCAAATGATTCTGAGAAATCGGTGAGTACAACTTCAAGCTCCACCCGGTGACGTCGCAATCCCCTCTAATCGGGTCAGTGATTCTGAACTACATGGAAGGGCCACTGAAGATCAACCCAGAATAGTCTCAATCCCCTTTAGTCGGGTCAATGATTCTGAGATCTTTGGGTTACTGTACATAGTGGTTCTCGAAACTTTGGGTCGCAATCCCCTTTAGTCGGGTCAGGTCTTTCAGGTTCATTACCGATGCTTACCAGGAGTTCAAGTTTACGGGGGCGCAATCCCCTTCGGTCGGGTCAAATGCTCTGAACCTACCAAAAGATTAACGGTTTTAAAATCCCCACGATGCCGCAATCCCCTTCAGCCGGGTCAACTGATTGTGAAACCTCACGAACAGTCGAAGTAGTCATCAAAGCCACTGAGTCTCAATCCCCTTTATTCGGGTCAGTGATTCTGAGTCATATTACCGAATTTTATGCCAAATATGTCGACACGTCTCAATCCCCTTTGTTCGGGTCAGTGATTCTGAGATTACAACCACTATCGATTACAGTTAAATCTATATAAGTCGCAATCCCCTCAGGTCGGGTCAAATGTTCCGAGCACTAGATTTTCCATGTCTTTATTCTGAATATGGCCTGTCGCAATCCCCTTTATTCGGGTCAATGATTCTGAGTGTCTGCACGAAGTATGAGATCGAGGATGCAGTAGTCAAGTCGCAATCCCCTTCATTCGGGTCAATCATCCCCAGCCTACCACACCTAACCTGACGATTCAACGATAAAACATATCAAAAACGAGCACCTCTAAGTATAACCAGCGTAATCCCGTCCCCAACCCCCCTTACCCAGCAGTTCGCACATCCCTCAGCCGCAGGCGGAGGCCGGCCTGACCCTGCCAGATGTTGATTTCCGGCGTGTAGGCCACATCCACCCTGGGACCAAGTCTGGCCAGGAGCCCGCCCAGGCCGAACCCGACGCTATCCACCAGGACATTGCCC
>JADFXK010000440.1 GCA_015233625.1 Deltaproteobacteria bacterium
GCCGCGGCACGACTAAGCCCTTTGAGATCTTCGGAGCGCCCTATATCGAACCGGCCAGGCTCAAAGCAGCCTTAGAGAAAGAATACCTCCCCGGCGTCATTTTCCGGGAAGCCTGGTTTGAACCTAGATTCAGCAAATGGATGGGGCAGTTGTGCGGCGGCCTTCAGATCCATGTCATCGATAAAAAAGTCTTTCGTCCTTACCTGACGACTTTGACCATCATTAGCCGGCTGCTGGAACTTTATCCGGAAACTTTTAAGTGGCGGCAGGATCCTTACGAATATGAGGACCAAAAATTGGCCATCGATCTACTGCTGGGTGATGAGACCATCCGTCACGGTCTGGAAAAAGGCGTCTCACCTAAAGATCTGGCGGATTCTTGGGCTGGGGAGTTAGCCACGTTCATGGATCTTCGAGCCGGCTATCTGCTTTACAAGTAGCATAACCGACTGTATTCCCATTGCCTTGATGGGCCGGCGCGGCCCGACCAAAAGTCAGAAAGGAGTTTATATGGGCAAAATGGCTTTTCTTTTCCCCGGACAGGGGTCCCAGTTCGTCGGCATGGGTAAGGACCTGTTTGACGATTATGCCCCGGCCAGGAATATATTTGCTTTGGCCTCGGAGGTAGCCAACTTTGACGTGGCCAGGCTGTGTGCTGAGGGACCAATGGATAGGCTGACTCTGACGGCTAATTTGCAACCTGCCGTCACGGCTGTTAACCTGGCCTTCATGACCCGGTTGCTCGATGCCGGAGTGAGACCGGACTTCACGGCCGGACACAGCCTGGGCGAATTTTCCGCTCTATGTCTGGCCTCGGTCACGACTGTGGAAGATACATTCAAGTTAGTCAACAGGCGGGGCGAACTGATGCACCGGGATGCTTTAGCCCACCCTGGGACCATGGCCGCGGTCATCGGCCTGACCTCGGAGCAGGTCGCCCAGGCAGTGGCCTCCGCCCAAAGCGCAGGGATCGTGGCCCTAGCCAATCTTAACACTGCCGTTCAAACGGTCATCACCGGGGAACCTGCGGCCGTGTCTGCCGCCTCCCAGGCCGCCCAGGAAATGGGGGCCAAAATCATGACCCTAAAAGTCAGCGGCGCCTGGCACAGCCCCTTGATGGCGGAAGCCGCCAAAGATTTTGAGCAATTCATGAGCGGGATCACCTTCAACGCCCCCCAGATGTCCCTGGTCTTGAACGTCACTGCGGACATCTCAGACGACCCGAAGGCCATCAAAGACGTGATGACCCGGCAGCTCACCAGCCCGGTAAAATGGTATCAAGGCATCGAAAAGATGATCGCGGCCGGGGTGGATACCTTTGTGGAAGTCGGGCCTAAAAACGTCCTCACCGGAATGATGAAGAAAATCCTCCCCAAAGATTCCCCCGCCACCGTCATCCAGGTGGGCGATCTGGCTGGCCTAAACAAATTCTTGTCTAATTACAAGGGGTAAAACGACTCTGCGGCTTGAAGAAACGGACGGCGCGGAAGCGTCGTCCCTCGGGCGGGGGTGGATCGGGCGGGTGCGGATTGGAACACTAGAGCTGCTTTGCAATAGCAATCGCAGCGGCAAAAACGGCCAGGTACATCCCAATGTCATTAACTTAAGATTCCCGGCTTGATTTTCACATCACCCAGGGTGGCGCTTCGCTGACCCTGGGCTAGAATGTTTTTCCCCTTCGGGGAAATGGGCTTCGTCAACCGGAACGAGTTGATTTGCCTTGAAAATCCATTGCCGGAGCTAAGAACACCTTAAGTTGGGCCACCATCCTAATACCCCGGAGGGGTTACCCAATATAGCCCAGGGTCAGCGAAGCGCCACCCTGGGGACATGGTTAAAGATACGCTCAGAATCCTTAAGTTAATGACATTGAGGTACATCCCACCATTCCACTTGATGAGGCTGACTTGCATTTGGGCTAAATCCGCTTTTATGTCTTTTCTTAAGCTTTCACTTTTTAAGCCGTCAATATCTCGTGTTAACCCCTCAATATCTCTTTTGGTCGCCACCTCAGAGAGTTGCTGTTTGAGCGTCTCCCGTAAAATTTCGGATAATTCCCGGCTTGTGGTATCGGGCAACCCACTCTTGGCTAACCGATCATAAACGGATAAGGTATCAAAGTATTCCATCCCTTACCTCCTCACAGATAGAATATCATGACCAGTTAGTGAATCTCAACTAGAAAATCATCCTGCCAAACAGCAAAACCTGACCTTGGTTCGCTCACCTGTCACGATTACCCTCCCGCGCAGATGCCTGTAGCCTTGTTGCGCCCAGCCAAACATGAAATAGTCATCATACACCCCACACAAACCAGCCTTAGTCTCTACTTCTCCCAAACAATTCCTGAAGTGTTAACATATTGAATAGACCGCCAGATGGACGTGACGTCGGTGCGTGTTGATCACGACTATCGGTCTTTCTGGGCCAAGCCTTCCCCTAGTTCCCGGTACCGGTCGGGGCAGACCATTGGCAGTAAAGTGGTTGAGCCTCTTAGGTTTGAGTCGCAATCCCATAGTTCCCGGTACCGGTCGGGGCAGAACTTGGTTGCAGTGTTTGTTCCATTGTTGGCCGTGTTGTCGCAATCCCCTAGTTCCCGGTACCGGTCGGGGCAGACTACATCTTTCAGATACTTACCATTTTAGGAGGCGGCTTGTCAAGGCCAAAATTTTGACGTTAATCCCGTCATTTCAGCTTGATACGGCACATTCTGAAAAAAGTTTGAAGATGCCCCTACCAGCACCCCCCGACTTCGCAGATTTCGGCCGCCTCTTTTTAGTTAACTATCTGAATTATATCATTTTGTGTTCTACAAAAGACTTTGAAGATGCTCCGCCGAAATCCTTGATTTTGACCATCTTCAAAGATGAGGCCTAAGAGCCAAAAACCTGGCTTCATAACCCATTAAAAATAAGAGACTTTTTATAGCCCCCACGATGCCGGAAACAGCCGACTTTGAAGATGCTTCCCGACTGACCCGGCCGGAAGGGCATATTCAAAGATTTTGGCCAAACCGGGCCGAATGGTAAACTGAAGCTTTAGTTCGAAAAAACAGTATGTTTTACAAAAACCGAGAAGGCTTATCTACTTTGAAGATGATGACCAACAAATTGGTAGGATATAACCGGCCAGATCGACCAAACCCGCCTCCGAAACAGACCGGGGTGTGACGCCGCCCACCGAGGCGTAAAGACCGCCCAGGACTCAATTCCCACAAATGAACCGAACGCCTGGGCAACATCGCGGTCATCAGATGTAACTCTTCGTTTTTTCTCATTCAGATTACTTTCTGTCCTGAGGTTACCTCTAGTTTCGGCAACTGTCTCGTGTTTTTTAAAAGATACCGGTAAGGAACGAAATTCGGCATGATGTCAACGATGCCTTTTTTCATTTTAAGACGCCTGATAACGTATGTCAAATTCTTTCAGAAATCAAATGAACTTGATCAAGTTCTATAAGGTTGATCTTGAAACCGGGCCTCTGACCAAAGAGGCTCGGCGACAGGTGGTGCAAGCCGGGCTCGAAAGGTTAGCGTCGTTGATTACTTTTCGCCGCAAGAAA
>JADFXK010000441.1 GCA_015233625.1 Deltaproteobacteria bacterium
ACCAGATTACCAGGTTCATATTGAATTCCTCCTCTCCTTGCCCAGAATGCCGTCAGATCGGCACCCTTCAAGATGAAATATGCTTTAACTCACTCATTCTCGTGAACATATGCAGACCATAACCTCATTTGACCGGGCCGCCAACCCCGGCGCTGATCAGGTAACCAATGAGCGGAATGGCCGCTGGAGCCCGACAGCCGTGGCTCAATCCGGACTTGAGCCACCTCCTTGTTACTCCTTACCCGATAGGCAAAGCAAAGTGCATACCATCCTGGTTCAAGAAAAAATATTGTGCAGTATCCGATAGTTATAAACGACCCGCCGGGCTGGAAAGGGAATGAGGATTTCAAAATGCAAGGAATGGTGGGTTTGGGGACTTCCAATTGAAACAGGGGCGAGACGATTCAGGCAGGTTAGGCTGAAGACACCGGGTGACTCCATGGGCGTCACCGAAGAAACCCGGAGTTACAAACGAAGTTATGAACGACTGGTTTAGATGCCGTATTTCTTTCGCCTTCGCCAATACTTCTTCAAGGGTGGTTCAAATTTTGGGAGATAACAATAGGGACGCAATAATTTTCCAAAGGGGGTATGAAAATTATGTTTTGCTTTGGGACGGACTGTGCTATGCATCAAATGAGAAGCTGATTAATATGGGAATCACTAAACATAACTCAGCCAGCTCCTGACAAAAGAAACAGGAAAATATATGATCGAACTCAGTGGCATTCTCAATAGTCTAAGAATTAAGAGATGCATCTTTCACTCAGAGGCGGATTTCCAACATACTCTTGCATGGGAAATTCACCTCTTATTACCAGATGCTTCTATTCGTCTCGAATTTCCATTTAAAATTAACAATGAAAATAAGCATATAGATATATGGGTTGTCAATCATGATGAAATTTTAGCAGTGGAACTGAAATACAAAACTCAAAAATTATCTACTCAAGTTCGTAATGAGCAGTATGAATTGAAAAACCAGCGAGGTCATACTAACCTTACAAAATATTTTAAGGAAGACATTCAGCGATTAGAACATATCTCCACTAACCAAATGAAATTTATAGGCTATGCCGTTTTGCTAACTAATGACAGTACTTATTGGAACTCTTCAAGTCGTAATGGGATTGATCCCACTAGGTTAGGACACAAGTATCATGTTAACTGGGAGGATTTCTCCCAGTTAGATTCTGATAGAAGTTACAGCCTGTTCCGATCTCTAACAATCAAGGTTGCGCATGATCAATAAGTGGGCTACAAAGGCATCTACACAAACGCTGGCTGCCACCCCGTTTTCGCCATGCTTAGCGCGTCGTTTTCTTTCACGCTCCTCCAGCCTCTGCTCCAACTCCTCAGTTGTGATGCTCGCGTGCTGAGCGGAGACCTCCCAAGAAGGGCACGGGATGTTTTGTTTTTATTTTTTGGATGGTTGTGCTGTGAGTTATAAGAAAGGACCTATAACGAAATTCCCTGGAAGCCATTTAGGAATAAGTTAGGCACCATCATCTGAGATGATGACAACGGCACACGACAAAAGAATCGAACGAGGTGACAGATGAATAGCGATGGGAACAATAGCGAAGACACGAAAGCCAACATAAGCATTTCTCAAAAATTTGATGCGATTATGAAACAATATGAGACCGCCGTCGAAACTAGAAAGCTAGAAATTACATTGTTCTGGACTCGATCTCTCTTCTACTGGGGGTTTATCGCTTCGGCATTTATTGCTTACGCTAAATTGCATAATGACTCTAAAATTGCAATTATCGTCGCTTGCTTCGGCCTTGTTTGTTCTGTTGCATGGACTCTAGCCAATCGTGGTAGCAAGTTTTGGCAAGAGACATGGGAAATGAAAGTTGAACAAGCCGAAAAATCCCTCATTAAATCCCTCGAACAAGCCGAAAAACTCCTCGAAAAAACCCCCATAACACATTTGTTCACGCAACCAGAAAAGGTCGAACCACAGAAGTGTTGCTGGATAGAATTATGCGCCTGGTTAAGGCGTTGGGATTGCTTATTAACATGCCGGCATTGCTTACGAAGTTGGTGCCATAGTTATTTCAAGCGGCTGGATGGTTGCCCGCTACCAAACTCTCTCCGGCTACCGAAAGGTTTCTGGTTACGGAGCCGTCAATATTCAGTAAGCAAGCTCGCCATGTTATTGAGTGACTATGCAGCGTTCCTCTGGTTTTCCATCATCATGTGGGAGTTTTTTCGACTGTTCGAATCATCTACGGATGTCGGTAAGTTCAAGCCATGGCTTATAGCTTGTTTTGTTGTATTATCTATTCTTTATACTGTATTTATCCTTTTCGCCGGGAAGTCGGGCAGTCCACAGTGCAGCTTGACCCCTTGCGATAACCCGCCTGAACCGAATGGCTCAGTTAACCAGTCTACCCGGAGCCAATCTTCCCCAAGATAGAGTCTTCGTCACCGTGAAACGCTCACGCCTATAATCGCGATATAGGCTTTGGTGCCTTGGGGCAATGGGGACGCCGCCGGGTAAGTATGACTGAAACCATAGCGGCAGGAACAGGAAAAGTGTGCCCAAGGCGCCGAACGCGAGAAAGCTCGCCAGATACACCTTTGGCGTCATTTCTTTGTCAGGATGCACGCCGAGGAGACGATAGAGCACCGACTCCACCGGGCACAGACACCGATCGAGGAAAGTGGGTTGTCGTTTAAAGACATGGGCGATGTAGAGGCCGACAGGTTTGGCCAGCGTGATGAGGATCGCAATAAAGACCGAGTATTCCAACCAGCGCATCATAGGACACTCCTGTATCAATTATTGGGGATCGAAGAAGATCGAGGGGCTAATCGGTCGAGGGCAAGATTCAACGATAACACTGACACCCGAGGTGCGCCGAGGAAACCGAGCTGCCGCCCCTTAGTGTGTTCGGCCACAAGGCGTCTCATCCCTTCCTCGTTCAGCTTGCGCTCGCGGGCTACGCGCGGGACTTGCATGGCGGCGTTGGCTGGGCTGATGTGTGGGTCTAGTCCACTTCCGGAGCGGGTGACCGCGTCAATGGGAATAGCGGCATCGGGACGTAGGCCGTTACTGGGGCGGTATGCTTCCGCCAATTGCCGGACCCCGGCGAAAGGTTTGCTCTTCGCTGGGTCGGCGGGATCTCCTTTCGCGCCGTCTCGCAGCTTCGGGTTCACCGGACCCAGATTCGTGCCGCCGGATACAGTCGCGTCGTAACCGTCGCCGGCCGCCGACGGCCGCGAGTGGAAGTATTTTGGGCCGGAAAAGCTTTGCCCGATGACCTCGGAGCCGACCACTACACCGTCGCTGGTTACCAGGCTACCTTCGGCTTGATGGGAAAACAACGGCAAAGCCAGGATCCCCAGGACCAGCGGGAAGGCGATACCGGTCAGCAGCGTGAGCAACAGGATGCCGACCAGGGTCGGTCGGATTTGCTCGCGGAGTCCACTCAGGAGTTTGGCATGTTCCAGGACGTCGCCATCCCGGGGCAGCAGTAACTGATGGTTCATTAAGGGTTCTCCTTCGTTTGAGTGACGTGGGATCAGATTCCATACC